>NZ_JBFUGA010000036.1:0-48570 GCF_056403155.1 Methylobacterium sp. P3_A11 | reverse complement strand
GGCGCGCGAGCAGGAGGCCGAGCGCGCCGAAGACCAGGGATCCGAGCCCCATGCCGGCCACCACGCCGCGGGGGCCGTAGAGCGTCGCCCCCAGCATCGCCGGCGGGATCGTGCCGAGGGTCGCACGCCCCCAGTTCAGCAGCGTCGAGCGCAGGGGAAAGCCGAGGTTGTTGAAGGCGGCGTTGCCGAGGAACAGGAGCCCGTTGAAGAACCAGATCGCGCCGCCCACCAGGCAGAAGAAGCCGAACAGATCGGCCGCGACGCCGTGCAGGCCGAACAGCGCCGCGAGCGCGCCGCGGGCGAGGGCCAGGATGAGCCAGACGACGGCGACGTAGGCCAGCGTCACCCGGACCGCGGCGCGCAGCACGCCCCGCATCCGGTCGAACCGGCCGGCGCCCCAGTTCTGCGCCAGGATCGGCCCGATCGCCCCCGACAGGGCGAACAGGCCGCCGAAGGCCACCGGCGTCAGGCGGTCGATCACCGAAGCCGCGGCGACCGCATCGGCACCATAGCCGGCAAACAGGCGCGCCAGGAACGCACTCGCCACCGAGGGCGCGAGGTTCGTGAGTACGGCGGGTCCCGCGACCCCTGCCAGGGCGGCCGCGTCGGCCGGCAGGTCGGCCAGGCGCGGCCGCCCGAGGAGCCCGTGGCGGGCGACGCCGTGCACGCCCACCGCCACGAAGGTCGCGCGCGCGACGCAGACCGTGATCGCCGCCCCTGGCACGCCGAGGCCGAGCCCGAAGATCAGGAGCGGGTCGAGGATCGCGGTGACCACGGCGCCGGCCAGAGTGACCGACATCGCCTGCCGCGCCTCGCCGACCGCGCGGAGGAGGCCGGTGAACAGCATGCCGGCGGCGAGCAGGAGATTCGAGGGCAGGGTGATGTGCAGGAACAGGACGGCCACGCGCAGCGCCTCGTCGCGGGCGCCGATCAAGGTCAGGAGCGGTTCGGCGAGGAGCGCGATCAGCACCGCGATGACGGCCGCCACGAGGCTGCCGAGGACCAGCGCGGAGGTCGCCAGGCGTCGCGCCGCCGCGAGGTCGCGCGCGCCCACGGCCCGCCCGACCAGGGCTCCCGCGGCGATCATCAGGCCGATGTTCACCGCGGTCGCGAAGAACTGCACGATGCCGGCGAAGCCGACGGCCGCCGTGAGGTGCGGATCGCCGAGGGTCGAGACGTAGAGCAGGGACAGCAGGTCGACGACGAAGATCGCCATCAGCCCCACCGAGCCGGTGGCGGCCATCACCACCACGTGCCGCAGGATCGAGCCGGTGACGAAGCGGCCGGCCTCCGCCCCGGGCGGACCGTCAGACATCCGCGCCGTCACGCATCGCGGGCGCTGCCTTCCGCCTCCAGCTCCGCCTCGGGATCGGCCTCGCCGTCCCCGGCCTCCGTGTCCTGCGGGGCGAGGGCCGGCTTCTCCAGGAGCCTCTCCGCCGCCTCGCGCCGGTCGCTGCCCACGAGGTCGCGGGTCTCGATGCTGAGCGCCCGGGCGGGCCGCACCGGGACGGTGAGCGGCTCGGGCTTCAACCCCGCCGCGGCTCCGCGCATCCAGCTGGAGCCGTCCGGCAGGGCGCCCGCCTGCTGCAGGACGAGGCGGGCGATGTCGCGCTTGCGCACGTCGTCGGCCCGGGCGAGCGCGGCCTCCGGCGACAGACCGAGCCCCTCCAGCGCCGCCCGCCCGAAGGTGAGGGCCGATTCCGCGGTCTCGCGGATCTGGTAGTCCACGTCGCGATTCATCAGCTCCACCGCGTGCAGGCGGTCGTAGGCGCGCACGAAGGTCCGCACGCTGGCGAATTCCTCGTGCACGATGTCGACGATCTTGAGGGCGCCCTCCCGGTCGTCCACGCAGATGCAGACCAGCTCGACGCGGCCGATGCCGGCGGCACGCAGCACGTCGAGGCGGGTGCCGTCGCCGTAATAGATCCGGAAGCCGAAGCGCGAGGCGGCGCGCAGCTGTTCCACGTCCTTGTCGATCACCGTGACGGGGATGCCCTCGGCCATGAGCACCTGCGTCAGCACCTGGCCGAAGCGGCCGAAGCCGATCACCAGGACCCGGGCGTCGCCGCTGTCGGTGAGTTCGCTCGAGGGCTCCTCCAGATCGAGGGTGCTCCGCGCGGCGCGCCGCTCGATCAGCTTGTCGAGACCCTTGGCGGCGATCGGCCCGATCAGCATGGTGAGCGCGGCGAGCGCCACGGCGAAGCGCGTCGCCGTGGCGCCGGTGAGGCCGAGATCCTCCGCCTGCGGCAGCAGCACGAAGGCGAACTCGCCGGCCGGCGCCAGGACGGCGGCGCCCCGCAGCGCCCCGAGCGTATCCGACCCGAACAGCCGGAACAGGCCGGCCACGAGGGCGACCTTGACCAGGATCGCCGCCAGCGTCGCGCCGAAGAGGGCCGGCCAGACCTCCCGCACGAGGGTGCCGTCGATCGACATGCCGACGCTCATGAAGAACAGGCCGAGCAGCATGCCGCGGAACGGCTCGATATCGGCCTCGAGCTGGTGGCGGAAGTTCGACTCGGCCAGCAGGATCCCGGCGAGGAAGGCGCCCATCGCCATCGACAGGCCGACCTGCTCCATGAGCAGCGCCGTGCCGAGCACCACCAGCAGGGCCGCCGCGGTCATCACCTCGCGGGCGCCGCTCGCGGCGAGCAGCCGGAAGAACGGGTTCAGGCCGTAGCGGCCGACCAGCACCACCGCCAGGATCGCCGCCAGCGCCTTGCCGGTGGAGGCCGCCGCCTCCCCGAGCCAGGCGGGATCGGTCGCCCCGCCCGCCGAGGCCAGCAGCGGCATCAGCGCCAGGATGCCCACCACCGAGAGGTCCTGGAACAGCAGCACCGCGAAGGCGCGCCCCCCGTAGGCGCTGCCGAGGTCGCCGCGCTCCTCCAGGAGCTGCAGCGCCACCGCGGTGGCCGAGAGGGCCAGCGCGAGGCCGATCACCGCGGCGGCGCCGAAGCTGAGGCCCGCCACCACGCCGGCGCCGCCGAGCACCAGCGCGCAGACGACGAGCTGGGCGGTGCCGAGGCCGAAGATGTCGCGCCGCATGGAGACGAGCTGCGACAGGTGCAGTTCCAGGCCGACGATGAAGAGCAGCAGCACCACGCCGATCTCGGCGACGCGCGCCGCCGTCTCGGGTTCGGCGATCAGCGACAGGCCCGACGGCCCGATCAGCACGCCGGCCACGAGGTAGCCGAGCACGGCGCTCTGGCCGATCAGCCGGAAGATCGGCACGCCGATCACCGCGGCCGTGAGGAAGGTCAGGACCGGCGGCAAGAAGCTCGCATGTTCGACGGGGCTCGCCATGGTGATCGTCCCGGCGGTGCTGCTGGATCGGCGCAGGTGGAGCACCCGCTTAGCGCGCACGGGGCCGGGATGCGAGCCGTGTGCAGGTGCCGTTCGGCACCGACGGGTCCCGGCGGGTGCTCCCGGCGGGATCAGTCGGGCGGGATTAGCCCAGGAGCCGTGAGCGCGCCCGGTGCGAGCCGTCGATGAATTCGAAGCCGCCGGCCGCGCTCAGCATGTGCAGGCGCGTGCCGGGCCAGGCCGCCCCGGGTCGCAGACGGGTCTCGACCCGCTGCGCGTAGCCGTCCTCGTCGAGGCGCAGGATCCGGGCGAGGCCGAGCGCCGCGCCGTAACCCTGGCGGCAATCCTGGACGGGCCGGATCAGGCCGCCGTCGCGCGCCACGATCGGGCCTGCGGCCCGGGCCGAGCCGACATCGATCAGGACCGGGTTGTGCCGGTGAGGGGTCCAGGGTCCGCGAAAATGCGGCGCGTGCCAGAGATGCAGGGTGTCGGAATAGCTGCCCCCGCCGGCCCGGACCGTGGCGAACATCCACCAGCGGCCGCCGTGATGCAGCAGGGTCGCGTCCCCGGCCACCACGCCGTCGAGGAGCACGGCCTCGTGGACCCAGCCCCGGGGAAAATCGGTCGCCCGGTAGAGGTCGATCGTCCCGGAGGCGTGGGATTCCGGGATCATCCAGACCTGTCCGTCCGCCTCGAACACGAACGGGTAGGAGAGATGGGTCTCGAGTTCGAGCACCGGCTCCGGACGGCCGCGGGGTCCGGTCTCCCCGAATTCCACCGCCGCGATCACGCCCTTCCCCCGGCGATAGTCGAACTCCTCCACGAACAGGGTCACGGCGCCCCCCCGGGCGATCGCGAAGGGGTCGGCGTAGAAGCGCCGTCCGTCGTCGGGCAGGACCTGCCAGCCGCCCTCGGGATGCCGGCGCAGGTCGATCAGGTCGGGGCCGGCGAGCCGCCGCCAGCCCACCCGCCAGTGCGGACCGTGGAAACAAAGTGCGTAGAGCCTCCGGGCGATCTGCCGGGCCAGCCCCCCGGCGGCCCGCCTCCGGGCGCCGAGACCGTTGAGATCGTAGGCGGCTGCGGGCTGCAGGACCCCCCCGGCGCCGTCGGGCAGTTCCGTCGAGGCGGCACCGTCGAGGGCGGCGAGGATCAGCGTGATCGTCCGCGCGAGGTAGCCCTCGAAGGCGGCGAGCATCACGGTGTGCGATTCCGCGCCCAGCCGCCCCACGGCCACCGGCTTGCCGTCCGGACCGCGCAGGGCTGCCACCGGGGTCCCGTGGGCGAACAGCGCGGTGAGGAGGCCTGCCTCGCCCGGCATCCCATCGTAGTCCAGCCGCCAGACCGGCGCCGCTCCCGGATCCGCGGAGCCGCCCGAGAGGTCGAGGACGAGGTCCGCGGCGCCGCTCCCGTCCGGCTCCTCGCCCTCGGGGCTCGCCTCGTAGGGGGCGAGGGCCACCGGCTCCGCCGCGGTGGCCAGGCCCGGCCGGGGCAGGCCGTGGATGGCGGCCTCCAGCCGGAACAGCAGTTCCGCGTTCGGCGGCAGGCCGCCCGAATGCTCGACCCAGACCACGCGGATCCGGTAATCGGGACGCTGCCCGAGCTGGTCGAGAAGACGGATATGCCAGCCGCGCAGCGCCCGGCGGTCGAGGCGCACGGTGACCGTCCGGGTGCGGGCGGCCGTCCCGAGGGCCGACGGCTCCGCCCGGGCCGGAGCCCTGCCGCCCGCGGTCGATGGCCTGTCCATGCCTCCGATCGCCCGCTCCATCAGCGGGTCAGCTCCACGTCACGCCTGTCGGATTGCGTCTCGACGTTCACGGCGGCCAGGACCCGAGATGCGCCCGGCATCGACCACGGATACGGTCGTCGCGGGCTCGAAATCTGTTGCGCCGCGCCACGATCAAGCAAGGCCCGACGGCTGTCTACCATTTGAAGTTTTAGGGAAGCGACGATTTCTATTCGATGAACCGAAAAAAACGAATCTCATGCCTCTTAATAAACGCCTGTTGGCCCGTGGTGGTACAAGGTCGCGAGACGGTGGTGGTTCGCGCGGGGGAACCCCACCTTCGGCTGGACCGTTCGCCTGACAATGACGTGATGCGGAGACAGGACATGACGCGCAAGACCCTGACGATGCCCCTCGCGGCGATGCTCCTGATTGCCAGTCCGGTGGCCGCCTTCGCCTGGGGTGGTGGTGGCGGCGGCGGCGACAGCGGCAGCGGGCTCTCGCCCTACGCGGCGCTCAGCGGCAACGACCGCTCGGCCGGGGTCAACAACGGCAATTACCGGGATCCGGCCCTCGACCCGTATATCCGCACCTACGATCCTGAGTCTGCGGCCCGCTATGCGGCCCCGCCGGCGGCGCAGCCGCGCCTGCGCATGCGGCCCTATTACGGCCACCCCTACTGAGGGCGGCGCCGCGGTTCATACCCCGCACGGTTCCGTGCGGGTGAGACCGGGCGACGCAGGCGTCTTTCAGGAGCGTCCGGTTCCGCTTGCGGTCCGGATGCGCTTGAGCGCCCACGGACCGCCCGAGAGCTTGCAGCCGGTGCCGCGGACGAAGCGGCTGCGGGCCGGCCCGACAACCGATGCGAGGAAGTTGCGGCAGATCTGGTCGTCCGAGACGTAAGGCAGGCCGGTGGGGTTGACCGACCCGTGCAGGCCGGTCTCGGGATTGTCCCACTTGACCGGCCGGCCGTTGCCCTGCGGATCGAGGGCGACGCTCAGCGCGGCGCGCGCCCGGCGCCAATCCTCCTCGCCGAGGTCATCCCCGAAACTTACGGGCCGCTTCTCGATGCTGCCGGTGATGGCCGGCTCCTCGACCACGCGCGCCGCCGCCGGGGGATCACCCCGGAAGACAAGCAGCGGCTGGCTGCAGCCGCAGAGCGCCATCGTCACCGACAGGGCCGACACCGAGGCGCGCATACGCAGCCGCCGGCTTGGCCCTTTACACGCGCATCGCCGCATTACACCTGACTCTCGACGGGCTATTCGCTCGACCGAACATGCCGATGTCGGTGCCCCCTCAGGCCCTGGACGCGGCAGTCAGGAGTCATGCCGTGGATCAGTTAAGGACCTCTGACCCGACGCCGTCGGACTTCACCCTCAACGACGACCCCGTCGCGCTGTTCGCCGCCTGGATGAAGGACGCGGAGGCCGCCGAACCCGAGGATCCGAACGCCATGGCGCTGGCCACCGCCGGGTCGGACGGGCTGCCGGACGTGCGGATGGTGCTGCTCAAGGGCTTCGATGCCCGCGGCTTCGTCTTCTACACCAACACGCAGTCCACCAAGGGTGAGGAGCTGGCGCAGAACCCGCAGGCCGCCCTGGTGCTGCACTGGAAGAGCCTGCGGCGTCAGGTGCGGGCTCGGGGCGCGATCGCGCCGGTGAGCGCCCAGGAGGCGGACGCCTATTTCCAGAGCCGCCGCCGCGAGAGCCGGCTCGGCGCCATCGCCAGCCAGCAATCGCGCCCGCTCGCCGACCGCGCGACCCTGATGGATGCGGTGGCCGAACTGTCCGCGCGCTACGGCGACGGGCCGATCCCCCGGCCGGAGCACTGGACCGGCTTCCGCATCGAACCGGTCACCCTCGAGTTCTGGCAGAACGGCGATTTCCGCTTGCACGACCGGGTCCGCTTCACCCGGACCGGCGACGGCTGGAGCCGCGCGCGCCTCTATCCCTGACGGCACGCCGAAACGAAGAGAGCCCCGGCGCAGGGCCGGGGCTCTCGATCGTGCGGTGCGGTGCGACGAGGCTCAGGCCTCCTCGCCGTCCTTCTTCTCGTCCTCGGCGTCCTCGGCTTCGGCCTTCTCCTCGGCGGCCTCGGCCGACTGCGCCTCGGCGATGGCGGCCTCCTCGGCCTCCACCTCGGCGCCCAGCACGGTCGGCGGCACGATGTTGGCCACCGGGTCGGTCTGCTCGCCGGTGTAGGTGCCGGTCGGGATCTTGATGTCGGAGACGTGGATCACGTCGCCGATCGCGCGGCCGGTCAGGTCGACCTCGATCGCGTCCGGGATCTGGTCGGGGGCGACGTCGAGGCTCAGCGTGTGGGCCACGATGTTGAGGGTGCCGCCGAGCTTCTTGATGCCGGGGGCCGCGTCCTCGTTGACGAAGTGCACCGGCACCTCGACGGTGACGGTCTGGCCCGAGACGACGCGGAGGAAGTCGACGTGCAGCGGCACGCCGGAGACCGGATCGAGCTGGAAGTCGCGCGGGATCGCCCGAACCTTCTTGCCGCCGGCATTGATCTCGAACAGCGTGGTCTTGAAGCCGCCCGCGTAGATCAGCGTGCGGGTGCGGATGAGGTCGATGGCGATGGCTTGCGGCGGCTGGCCGCCCCCATAGACGACCGCGGGAACTTGGCCCTGGCGACGAACGGCCCGGGCGGCCCCCTTGCCGACCCGGTCGCGTGCCACGGCCTCAAGCGTCTTCACTGCGCTCATGGCGTGATCCTTACGATAACTGGAGCCGGAAAACGAAAAGGCCGCCCCTGGCGGACGGCCACATCCTTCCCGGCGCGCCCCTGCCTCCAAGGGTGTCTCGGGGGCGCGCCGTGCGCTTACACGGACGGGGGCGGATTGGCAATGCGGCAGCGCCTCAGGACAGCGCTGATCAAGGGCCCCCGGGGCAACATGCGGTGCCGCTGGATTCTCGATCAGTGTGTATGACATCGTCATACACGACCTGCTTAGACGAGAGGGCTCCATGCGCGCCAGCAAGCCGGTCACCGTCACCCTCGGCGACCTGCAGGACCGCGTCGAGGCGCGGGTGAAATCCGGCAGCTACGCCAGCGTGAGCGACGTCGTCCGAGCCGCTCTGCTCGCGTCGCGCTACGGACGCAACCCCGCCAGCGCCTGCCTTGCCCGGCGCTTCTGCAGCCACAGGGTCAGGCCGAGCGCCGTGCCGATCACCAGGGCCGAGACGGCCGTGGTCACCGTGCCGAGGGCGTAGATCTCCGGGGTCGTCACCGTGGTGGTCAGGCCCTGAAGCTCCAGCGGCAGGGTGTTGCGGCCGCCGATCGCCTGGCTGGTGCGGGCGAGCTCGTCGAACGACAGGGTGAAGCCGAACAGCGCGACGCCGACCAGCGCCGGGGCGAGGATCGGCACCACCACGTGCCTGAGCGTCTGCGGGCCGCTGGCGCCGAGGTCGCGGGCGGCCTCCTCGTAGGCCGGATCGAACCGGTTGAAGACGGCGAATATGATCAGCAGGCCGAAGGGCAGCGTCCAGGTGAGGTGCGCCCCCAGCGCCGAGCTGTAGAGGCCCATCAGCGTGCCGTGATCCTGCAGGAACCCCCCCCAGCCGGTGGCGGCGGCGAGCGCCTTGACGGCGTCGTCGAGGAGCCGGAACTCCAGGCCGATGCCCAGCGAGACCACGATCGAGGGCACGATCAGGCTCGACACCGCCAGCGCGAAGACGAGGCCGGCCCCCCGAAACCCCTTCCGGAAGGCGAGGCCGGCATAGAAGGCGAGCGTGACGGTGAGCGCCATCACCACGAGGCCGAGGGCCAGGGACCGCCGCAGCGCCGCCCAGATGTCGACGACGCCGACGCCCGCCCAGAGCTTGGCGAACCAGTGGGTCGAGACCCCGTTCATCGGGAAGGTCAGTCCGCCCGACGGCCCCTGGAAGCTGAGGGCGAGGATCGTCAGCGTCGGCCCGTAGAGGAACAGGACGTAGAGGGCGAAGATGCCGGCCAGCCCGTAGAAGGCGAAGCCGCGGGGCCGGTCCATCGCTACAGCTCCCGCCGGAGGTCGATCATCCGGGTGAGTCCCAGGATCATCAGCAGCACGGCGGCCAGGAGCACCATCGCGTTGGCGGCGGCCGCCGGGAATTGCAGGTAGGCCATCTGCACCTGGATCACCTTGCCGACGCTGGCGATCTGCTGGCCGCCCATGACGCCGACGGTGACGAAGTCGCCCATCACCAGTGTCGTCACGAAGATCGTGCCGATGGCGATGCCGGGCTTGGCCAGCGGCAGGATCACGGTCCAGAGGATCTGCGCGCCGGACGCGCCGCAATCCCGCGCCGCCTCGATCAGCCGCCGGTCGATGCGCGCGAGGCTGTTGAAGATCGGCACGATCATGAACACCGTGTCGAGGTGCACGAAGGCCAGCACCACCGCGAAGTCGGAGTAGAGCAGACCGTCGATCGGCGCGCGGATCAGCCCGAGGGTGCGGAGCGTGTCGTTGACGAGGCCGTTGCGGCCGAGCAGCGGGATCCACGAGATCATGCGGATCACGTTCGAGGTCCAGAACGGGATCGTGCACAGCAGGAACAGGCCCATCCGCACCGTGCCGGAGCGGATGTGGAAGGCCAGGAAGTAGGCGATCGCGAAGCCGAGCGGCAGGGTGATCGCCAGCGTCAGCACGACGAACTTCACCGTCGACAGGTAGGTGCGCACCGTCGTGCAGAGGTCGGCCGACAGGCAGCCGTCGAACACGTCGGCGTAGTTCTGCAGGGTCAGCGCCGGGATGATCTCGTACTCGTTGTACTCCCAGAGCGACACGATCCCGGTGAGGACCAGCGGAACCACGAGGAAGACCAGGAAGACGAGGGCCAGCGGGGCGGCCTGGAGGTAGGCGAGGACGCGGCGGCGGGGCCGTGGCGACGCGGCCGAGTTCGCGACCGGCGCGGCGGACGTGGCGGCGGGCAGGGCGAGATCGGTCATAGGGCGCGCCCCCGGCGCGGCGACGCATCCTTCATCCGCCGCGGGCTCCGATGGTCACACACCGGCTCCTGCGCGGCGCGACGCACCCCCTCTCCCGTGCGGGAGAGGGTTGGGGTGAGGGGCCTGGGCTGTCCGGAGAGGTCGCATCCCTCACCCTGTCCCTCTCCCGCACGGGAGAGGGAACCCGCGTTCCGTCCGGCGGCCGAGCGCTCGCGCAGGATGGGCGATTCCGGTTGCCCGCAGAGGAGGGCGGGCGGGAAGGCGCCATCCGCCCTCACGCCGCGATGAACTCGTTCCACTTGCGCACCATGTAGGTGTTCTCGTCCATCACGGCGTTCCAGCAGGCGACCGACCCCATCCGCGCGTCGAAGGACCCGCCGTCGCGGGTGGCTCCGGCCTTCTCGATCAGGGTGCCGTCGGGGCCGAGGATGTCCTTCTCGGCGGGCTTCCCCTCCATCCAGAAGGCCCACTCGTAGGGCTGCATGTTCGCCTGGGCGGTCTCCAGCACGGCCGAGTAGTAGCCCTGCCGGTTGAGGTAGGCCCCGGCCCAGCCGGACAGGAACCAGTTGATGAAGTCGTAGGCGGCATCGAGCTTCCTGCCGCTCAGGGTCTTGGGGATGCCGAAGCCCGAGGCCCAGGCCCGGTAGCCCTCCTTGAGCGGCTGGTAGGTGCAGGGCACGCCCTGCGCGCGGACCTTGGTGACGGCGGGCGACCACATCGACTGGATCACCGTCTCGCCGGACGCCATCAGGTTCACGGATTCGTTGAAGTCCTGCCAGAAGGCGCGGAACTGGCCGGCGCGCTTGGCCTCGATCAGCACCTTGATGGTGCGGTCGATCTCGGGCTTCGTCATGTTGCCCTTGTCGCCATAGGTGTAGTCGCCGGTGGCCTCCACCACCATGGCGGCGTCCATGATGCCGATCGACGGGATGTTGAGGATCGAGGCCTTGCCCTTGAAGGCCGGGTTCAGCAGTTCCTTCCAGCTCGTCACCGGGATCTTGATCAGGTCCGGCCGGATGCCGAGCGTGTCGGCGTTGTAGACGGTGGGGATCAGGGAGATCCAGCCGGTCTGTTCGCCGGCAAACTTCTTGGAGTCCGGGCCTTCGAGATAGAAGACCTTCCTGGGCGCCGTGCCCTGGTCGCCGATCTTCCTGCCGGCCACCTCGCCCTTCGTGAACACGGTGGAGATCTTGTCGGCGAGGGTGATCCGCTTGGCGTCCATGCCCTGGAGGTTGCCGGCGGGCAGGATCTTCTTGAGGCTGAAATACTCGGTGTCGACCAGGTCGAACGAATTCGGCTGGGTGACGACGCGCTTGGTCACCTCGTCGGTGACCACGGGGATGTACTCGATGGTGAGCCCCAGATCCTCCTTCACCTTGCGGGCGATGTCGGCGGACTGGTTCACCGCGGTGCCGAGGTAGCGCAGGGTCACCGGCTCGGCGGCGTGCACGGCCGGGAAGCCGGTCACCGGCGTGGTCGCCAGCGCTGCGGCCCCCTTCAGCAGCGTGCGCCGGGTCGGCCTCGGGAACAGGTCCATGGTCGTCTCCGTGGGTTACGCATCGAGGGGGTGGGCGGCGGCCGCGTCCCAACCGACCGGGACCGAGTCGCCCGGCCGGAGCGGGCGGGCGGCGAACGCCGCGTCGCTGAGGATCACGGTCAGCGCGGCCGGGTTCTCCGGCGCCCGCTCCAGCCCGTCGGCATTGAGGCCGACATGGACGCTGGTCCCCTGGTACTCGACGGCGACCACCCGAGCCGACAGCGCGTCGGGACCGGCCTCGGATCCGAGGCGCATCCGGTCGGCGCGCACCGCGATCAGCCCGTCGGGCAGGCGGATGACGTTGTGGCCGCCGATGAACCGCGCCACGAAGGCGGTGGCCGGGCGTTCGAACACGGTGCGCGGGTCGGCGGCCTGCTCGATCCGGCCGGCATTCATCACCACCACGAGGTCGGAGAGCGCCATCGCCTCCTCCTGGCTGTGGGTGACGTGGATGAAGGTGAGGCCCAGCTCAGTCTGGATCCGCTTCAGCTCCACCCGCATCCGCACCCGCAGGAACGGGTCGAGGGCGGAGAGCGGCTCGTCGAGGAGCAGCACCTTCGGGCCGGTGACGAGGGCGCGGGCCAGCGCCACGCGCTGCTGCTGGCCGCCCGAGAGCTGGGCCGGCAGGCGTCCGGCGAGGTGGCCCATCTGCACGAGGTCGAGCATCGCCATCGCCTTGGCCCGGCGCTCCGCCCTGCCGACACCGCGCATCCTCAGGCTGAAGGCGACGTTGTCGCGCGCGTCGAGATGCGGGAACAGCGCGTAGCTCTGGAACATCATCGCGGTGCCGCGCTCGGCCGGGGCCGCGTCGCCCACGGCCTGCGGGCCGATCACCACGTCGCCCGCGCTCGCGCGCTCGTGGCCGCCGATCATCCGGAGCGTCGTGGTCTTGCCGCAACCGGAGGGGCCGAGCAGGCAGCAATAGGCGCCGGACGGCACCTTCAGGTCGATGCCGTCGACCGCAATGGCCGCGCCGTAGCGCTTGGTCAGGCCGATCAGCTCGACATCCATGTGAGGCTCCCCCCGGAGATCACGCAAGCGATGGGCCAGCCCGGCCGTCAGGCCTCCCGCCGCTCGGCCGGATCGACGGCCCGGTCGAGGACCCGCCCGCGGCCCGGCTCGGACAGGACCCGGCCGTCCTCCGCGATGACCTGCCCGCCCGCGATGGTCATGACCGGCCAGCCGGTCACCGCAAAACCTTCCCAGGGCGTGTAGTCGGAGCCGTGGTGCAGGTTCGCCTGGCGGATGGTCTCGCGCTTGTTCGGATCCCACAGCGTGAGGTCGGCGTCGAAGCCCGGGGCGATCGACCCTTTCCGCGGGTAGAGCCCGTACAGCTTGGCGTGGTTCGTGGCGGTCAGCGCGGCGAACTGGTTGAGGCTGATCCGCCCCTTCGAGACCCCCTCCGAGAAGAACACCGGCAGCCGCGTCTCGATGCCGGGGATGCCGTTCGGGATCCAGCGGAAGGAGGTCTTGCCCCGCGGGTTCAGCTTGCCCTGCGGGTCGTCGTAGCGGAACGGGCAATGGTCGGAGGAGACCACGTCGAAGATCCCGCGCCGGATCCCCGACCACACCGCCTCCTGGCTCGCGACGTCTCGCGTCGGCGGCGAGCAGACGTACTTCGCCCCCGCCATGAGGTCCTCCTGGCCGAGGCCCTTCATGTCCTCGGCCGTCAGCGTCAGGTATTGCGGGCAGGTCTCGGCCCGGATCTTCAGGCCCCGTCCTTGAGCCCATGCAATCTGCTCGGTGGCCTCGCGGCCCGAGACGTGGACGATCACGATGGGCAGGTCGATCAGCTCGGCGTGGCTGATCGCCCGGTGGGCCGCCTCCCGCTCGACGATCTCGGGGCGCGACAGGGCGTGGCCGTAGGGTCGGGTCTCGCCCGCCCGCTCCAGTCGCTCGCTGAGGTAGCGGATCGCGTCGTAGCCCTCGGCGTGAACCATGACCCGGGCGCCCTGCCGCCGCGCGACGTGGAACACGTCGAGGAGCTGGCGGTCGTTCAGCACGAGGTCGTCGTAGGTCATGAAGACCTTGAACGAGGTGTAGCCGTCGGCGACCAAAGCCGGCAGCTCCTGGCCGAGCACCGCCTCGCTCGGGTCCGAGATGATCATGTGGATCGCCACGTCGACGTGGCACTGGCCCTCGGCCTTGGCCCGGTAGGCGTCGACGGCGCCGCGCAGGGAGGCGCCCCGGGGCTGGAGCGCGAAGGGCATCACGCAGGTGTTGCCGCCGGCCGCCGCCGCCCGGGTGGCGCTGGCGAAGTCGTCGGCCATGACGATGCCGGGGCCGGATTCCTGGGCGATGTGAACGTGGCTGTCGATGCCGCCGGGCAGGACCAGCAGGCCGGAGGCGTCGATCACCCGGGCGGCATCGGCGATGCCCTCCGCCACCGCCACGATCCGCCCGCTGCGCACGCCGACATCGGCCCGGACCGTGTCGCTCGCCGTGACCACCGTGCCGCCGCGGATCGCGAGGTCGAATTCGGGCATGACGCTTACTCCTCCGCGCGGCCGGGCGCGCCTCGGGCCGGGTGCATGCATCGTCCGCGCCGATTCGCGATACCGGAAGGAGGTCACAGCCGCCGGGCCGAATCTAGCGTGCCTCCGCAGATCGCAGGCCGGACGGCGCGGTCGGGTGGAACTGCCGCCACACCCGCCGCATGTGCCGGGCGGAGCCGAAGCCGGCCCGCTCTGCGACCCGCTCCAGGTCGAGATCGGTCTGGGTGATCAGGTCCCGGGCCAGCGCGATCCGGGCGCGGTTGACGGCGTCCGTGATCGTCATGCCCGCGTGGACCCTGAACAGCCGCGCGAGGTTGCGCGGGCTCGCCCCGGCCATCCGGCCGAGCAGGGCGGGCGACCAAGCGCAGGCGGGATCGGCGGTGATCGCGTCCTGCGCCCGGTGCACCGCCGGGTGGAGGTGGCTGCGCCCCTCGAGCCAGGGTGAGAGCTGGGGATCGGCGGGGCCGCGCCGCATGTACACGACGAGGGTCCGGGCCACCGCGACCGCCGTCGCCGGGCCGGCCCAGTCCGCCACGAGATGCAGCATCAGGTCGATGCCGGCGGTGACACCGGCGCTGCTGAACCGGTCGCGATCCTGCACGAACAGCCGGTTCTCCATCACCGTCGCCCGGGGCGCCGCCGCACGCAGACGGGCACAACTGGCGTGATGGGTGGTGCAGGCGTAGCCGTCGAGCAGCCCGGCGCGCGCCGCCAGCAGAGCGCCTTCGCAGATCGTCACGACGATGTGGCCCGGCCGGATGGCACGGCGCAGCCACGCGACGATCGCGGCCTCCGCGGCGGCGTCGGCCTCGGAATCCGGTTCGATCCCGAGACTGCGCGTCGCAGAGCCCGGCAGGAGCACGACCGTCCCATCGGCGATCGCCTCGGGCAGCGGTCCGGCCCCGCCCAGGTCGAGCCCGATCGAGCTGTGGGTCAGCCGCTGCGGCGCCGCGTAGGTCACCGCGAAGCCGGCCCGGTTCTGTACGGAGTCCGCGATCCGCAGGACCTCCAGCGGTCCAGCGATGTCGAGCAGCAGGGCGCGCGGCGGCAGGACCACGAGGACCGCGATGCGCCGCCCCGCCCCGCTCATGCGGCGACCGGCAGGTCGCGGCCGGCGAGCGCCTGCGCGACCGTGGCGATCCGGGCGAAGCGATCGGCCAGCACAAGCTCGGTGCGCGCCTTGATGTCGTCGGCGCTGAAGCGGCGGCCGTCCGGATGGGTCATCGCGAAGGTCAGGGTGGCGTCCGTCACGTAATCGACCTCCCAGCCGCTGTCGGATGCCTGGCGGGTGGTTGTCTCGCAACACTGCTCGGTCCGGACGCCCGATACGATCAGGCGGCGGATGCCGTGCCGTGTCAGCCAGCCCGCGAGGCCGCTCTCGACCAGGGCGCTGTGGCGACGCTTCTGGAAGACCGCCGTCGGCGCGATGGCGACGCCCTCGAGGGTCCGGACATGGCCCGATTCCGGCGAGAAAGGCCCGGTCTCCGCCACGTGAAACACCTGCAGCACCGGGATCCCGCGTGCCACGGCGCCGTCGATGAGCGCTTGCAGATGCCCGGTGAAGCGCGGGACATCGGTCTCGCACCAGAACGGTCGGTGGCGGAAGGACTCCTGGACATCGATGACCAGCAGCGCAACATCGGACATAAGCGGCCTCCCGAGGCGTGGATGCGAGGGCAGCATCCGCCCTCGTGATCGCGTGCGAAAGCAACCGCGTGGCCAACGACCGGACATATCCGGCCATCCCGCCCGGGCGTTCGGGCGGTTGCCGGGAGGCTACCCGTGACCGGACGTCCCGAAGCCCTCTTCGTCCTGACCGGGGCCGGCGTTTCGGCCGAGAGCGGCCTTGGCACGTTCCGGGACCGCGGCGGCCTCTGGGCGCGGTTCGACCCGATGACGCTCGCCACCCCGGAGGCCTACGCCGCCGATCCCGACACGGTGCTCGACTTCTACGATCATCGCCGCCGCGGCGTGGTCGCGGCCGTGCCCAATGCCGCCCACGACGCCCTGGTCCGGGCCGAGGCGCGGCTCGCCGAACGGGGCGGCCGGCTGTTCCTGTGCACGCAGAACGTCGATGACCTCCACGAGCGCGCGGGCTCGCGGGCGGTGATCCACATGCACGGCGAGTTGCTCAAGGCGCGCTGCTGCGCCTGCGGGGCCGTCACGCCCTGGCGAACGGACCTCACCCGTGCGGAGACCTGCCCCGCCTGCGGCACGCAGGGCCGGATGCGGCCGGACGTGGTCTGGTTCGGCGAGATGCCCCTGCACGGCGACGCCATCGAGGCGGCGCTGGGCGAAGCCGATCTGTTCGTGGCGGTGGGCACGTCGGGGGCGGTCTATCCGGCGGCCGGCTACGTGCGGCAAGCCCGTGCCCTCGGGATCCCCACCTGCGAGATCAACCTGGAGCCATCGGACAACGCCGACGCCTTCGACGACGCTCGCTACGGGCCGGCGAGCGCGGTGCTGCCCCGCTACCTGTCCGAACGCGGGCTGTAGGCGGGTGGAACGACAGGCGGGGCGGGGAGCCCGCGCYGGATCGGCGTCGCGGCGCCGGGCGGCCTGACGCGCCGCCGCCCGGCGCCTGCGGGCACGGGGGCGGCAAGGTATTGCGGAGGCTCGCGTTTTCGATTCGTGTCGCGGCTATTCCGGCGAGGATCAAAATCTTAAATGCCGCGAATCACTTCCCCGCGAGCTGTCAAGAACTGGTCGGGGCGTTGCCCACGGGTTACAACAGCCAAGCTCGGTTTCGGCGTCGCGGCCCACCCGAGCGTTCGTTGAAGCCACAAGGGGAAGCAACTACCCATGCAGCACTTCACCGTAACCGACCGCGAGCGCGACACCGTTCTGGCGGCGCTGCGCTATTACCAGTTCTACCGGATGCAGGGACATCCGTTCGACCCCCGCCAGGACCACCTGATCGACACCATCGCGGGCCGGACCGGCGACGCGCTGGATCTCGCCGAGATCGACGATCTCTGTGCCGGCCTGAACGGCAACCCGCACGCGCTTGGCGCCGCGGCTGCGGCCTGAGCCGTCCTCCGGGCGGCGCTCAGGCCGCCCTCGACGGCCCCGGGATGGGGCGGGGGGAGGGGCCGTCTCCGAGATGAGCGGGCCACCGCCGCCGGAGACGAACTTCCTCACCGGGGCCGGGCTTCGAGCCCGATCGCGACCCGGCCGGCGCGGCGTCGGATCGTCCCGATGGCGCGTCGGCCCGAGCGGCGAGCCCCCCGAAAGGCCGGTTTCGCAACGCCCCGAAACATGCCCTAACGGGCGCACGAGGGCCGCGCGTTCCGGGAGTTCCGATGCCGATGATGCGGACGGAGTCGGGATGGATCCGCCGCGGGCTGCTGCGATCCGCCGGCCTCCTGCTGCTGGGGTTGGCTCCAGCCGCCGCCGCGCCGGACAGCGTCGGCACCGCGCTTCTCGTCTCGGTGGACGTGTCGCAATCCGTCGACGATACCCGCTTCCGGCTCCAGATGGAGGGTATCGCCGAGGCCCTGGAGGATCCCGCCGTCGTCGGTGCCATCACGGGCAATCCCGGCGGCATCCTGTTCGCCATGGTGACCTGGGCCGACAAGGCCGACCTCGCGGTCGGCTGGCGGCGGATCGTCAGCCGGGCCGACGCGACGGCCGTGGCAGCCCTGGTCCGTGCGACGCCCCGGCAGGCGGGCGAGTTCACCTGCCTCGGCCAGATGTTCCGGACGGTGACGGCCGGGGTGCTGCCGGCCCTGCCGCTCCCGGCCGAGCGCGTCGTGGTCGACGTCTCGGGGGACGGCATCGACAATTGCACCGATGCCGACAGCCTCGCGGAGGCGCATGCGGGCCTGCTCGCCACCGGGGCGACGGTCAACGGCCTGCCGATCCTGGTGCCGGGCGAGAACGACGTGGTCGGGGCCGGAGCCTACCGGGCGCCCGGCTACGGATTGCGGGCGACGCCGCTGCCTCAGGAGCGCACGAGCCTGGAGCAATGGTACCGCGCCCATGTCATCGGCGGACCGGGCGCGTTCCTGCTGGCGGCGGCCGGCTACGGCGACTTCTCGCGGGCGCTGCGGCGGAAGTTCGTGATCGAGATCAGCGCGCTGGGGCGATGATCGCGGCGCCCGTGGACGCTCGGTCATGCGGGCTCAGGCCGCCCCCTCGCCCGGTGGGCCAGCGGATCCGCGCATCGGCTTTGACAATGCGGTTTCAGGACCGGGCGCGGGTCCCCTCTCCAGACAAGTCGGGCTTGCCCGACTTGGGCTCCTCAGTGCGGATCTCGGGCAGGCCCGAGATCCGTCGGGAGAGGGACAGGGTGAGGGATGGGCGGCATCCGCAGACAGCGCGACGGGCTCGCCCGTCGACCGCGTGCTCGATTCTGACGCGTCTCGCCCCTCACCCCGACCCTCTCCCGCACGGGAGAGGGGGCGCGTCGCGCTCCGCTGCAAGCGCCCGTTTCCGATCCAGATCTGTGGATGTCGTAGCCCGCGCGCTCCTCAGGTGAGGGTGATTCCGCCCGTCAGGGCGCCTTCTTCAACTGCTGCTCGGCGCGCGACAGGGAGGCTTCGCAGGCCTTCTCGTCGCCCTTCGAATCCGCCGTGCGGGCCTCCTCCAGGGCGACCTTCGCCTGCTGGGCGGCATCCGCCCCCTGGCCGGCCTGGGCCGATTTCTCCGGCGGGGCCTCCGGGGCTTCCTTCGCCCGCTGGCCCTCCGTGCCGGTGACCCCCTCGCCGGCGCGCTTGGCGGCATTGCCCTGGCCGCTGGTCGAGGCCGAGATCGACTGGGTCAGCTCGGCCTGGACCCGCTTGGAGACGCCCTCGATCCGGTCGCCGCAGGGCGAGGCGAGGGCGGGCGCCGCCGTCAGGATCAGGGTCAGGCAGGCCGTCAGGGCGGGACGCATCATCGTGTCGGGTCTCTTTCCAAAAAGAAGGGGCCGCGGGTTCCCCCACGGCCCCAACGCATCGCGACGGATGCCGGTTCAGGCGCTCAGCTGATCGCGGATCGGCAATTGCCGGACCCGCCGGCCGGTGGCGGCGAAGATCGCGTTGGCGATCGCCGGTGCCACCGGCGGCACGCCGGGCTCGCCGACGCCGCCGAGGGGGCCGTCATAGCTGCCGGACGGCACGAGGTGGACGCGAACGGCCTTCGGGGCGGCGTCGATCCGGAGGACCTCGTAGCCGTCGAAGTTGTTCTGCACCGCCCGGCCCTGCTTGAAGGTGATCTCGGAGGTGAGGGCGAGCCCCATCCCCATGACCACCGCGCCCTCCATCTGCGAACGGATGCGCTCCGGGTTCACCTGCGGCCCGCAATCGACCGCGATGTCGACCGCCTTCACCTTCACCTGGCCCTTGTCGTCGACCTCCACCTCGGCCGCCACCGCCGTGTAGGTGACGAAGCTGTAGTGGCCGGCAATGCCGAGGCCGGTGCCCTTGGGCATCTGCCGCCCCCAGCCCGCGCCCTTGGCGGCCGCCTCGATCACGCCGCGCAGGCGGCCGGTCTCGATCGGGTAGCGCTTGGGGTCCTCGCCGTAGTTCCAGACGTCGCCGATCTCGGTCGGGCTGATCGACCGGTCCGGACCGATCAGCTCCAGCAGGTACTCCTTCGGCTCGCGGCCGGCGGCATGCGCCAGCTCCGACACGAAGGACTGGATCGCGAAGGCGTGCGGGATGTTCGACACCGAGCGGAACCAGCCGATCCGCACATGGGCGGCGGCCTCCGGGTTCTCCAGCCGGAGGTTCGGCACGTTGAAGGGCGTGTTGACCAGCCCCATGCCCAGCTCCAGCGGCAGCTCGTGCTTGGGATCCGGCGCGAAGAGCGAGCCGATCGTCGGCGCCACCGAGCGGTGCAGCCACGCCACCGGCATGCCCTTCTCGTCGAGGCCGGCCTCCAGATGCTCCACCGAGATCGTGTGGTAGAAGCCGTGGTGGAGGTCGTCCTCGCGGGTCCAGGCGAGCTTCACCGGCGCACCGCCGACAGCCTGCGAACAGAGCGCCGCCTCGACCACGTAGTCGGGCTTGGACTTGCGCCCGAAGCCGCCGCCGAGCAGCGTGACGTTCACCTTGACCTTGTCGTCCGGCAGCTTGAGCGCCTTCATCAGGCGGTCGTTGGCGGCCTGCGGGCCCTGCACGCAGGCCCAGGCCTCGCAGAATCCGTCCTTCACCCGGGCCACCGCGGCCGGGGGCTCCATGGGGGCCTGGGCGAGGTGGGGCACGAAGTACTCGGCCTCGACCTTGGTCTTGGCCTTGGCCATCGCGCCGTCGACGTCGCCCTGCGTGCGCACGACCTTGCCGGGCTTGCGGGCGGCGGCCTCCAGCTCCTTGCGGAACGCATCCGTGTCGTAGCCGGCGTTCGGGCCGTCGTCCCAGGTGATCTTGAGGGCGTCCCGGGCCTTCAGGGCCGCCCAGGTGTTCTTGGCCACCACGGCGACGCCGCCGAGCGGCATGAACTCGGACGGGATCTCGCCGCCGTCGATCTTGAAGATCTTCACGACGCCCGGGACCTTCTTGGCCTCGCCGTCGTCGAAGGACTTCACTTTACCGCCGTAGACGGCAGGGCGCGCGACGACCGCGTACAGCATCCCGTCGAGCTTGGTGTCGAGGCCGTAGACGGCCTTGCCGGTGGTGATGTCGACATTGTCGATCAGCCCGATCTTGCCGGTGCCGATGTAGCGGAAGTCCTTCGGGTCCTTCAGCGTGACGTCGGTGGGCACCGGCAGCTCGGCGGCGGCCTTGGCCACGGCGCCGTAGCCGAGGGTGCGGCCCGACTTGGCGTGGGTCAGGGTGTGGTTGACGGCGGTCACCTCGGAGGCCGGCACGCTCCACTGCTTGGCCGCAGCCTGGATCAGCATCAGCCGCGCGGCCGCGCCGGCATGGCGGAAGTGCTGGAAGAAGTGGCGGGTCGAGCGCGAGCCGTCGGTGTCCTGGTTGCCGAAGCGGGTCTCGTCGCCCCAGGCCTGGACCACCTTCACCTTCGACCAGTCGGCCTCAAGCTCGTCGGCGACCGTGAGGGCGACCGAGGTCCGGATGCCCTGGCCCATGTCGGAGCGGTGGTTGGTGACCGTGACGGTGCCGTCGGGGGCGATGGCCACGAAGACCTTCGGATCGTCGCGCCAGCCATGCGGCATGCCGTCGGCGCCGAACTTCTGCTCCTCGGCCTTGGCGTCCTCGGCCCGGGCCGGGCCGCGCAGGCTCAGCGCCAGGACGAGGGCGCCGGCGCCGCCGAGGATGCCGCGGCGGCTGACATTGTCGAGTACCGGCGCGAGGGTCGGCGTGGTCGCGGCCCGTTCGGCCATCCGCTGGGCCGAGGCAATGGCTTCTTGAATCACAGGCGCTCTCCCTTGCTGGCGGGTGCCGCCTGGCCGGCAGCCTGATGGATCGCGGCGCGGATGCGCGGATAGGTGCCGCAGCGGCAGATGTTGCCGCTCATCGTGTCGTCGATGTCCTGGTCGGACGGCTTCGGTGTGTCCTTCAGGAGGGCGGCGGCCTGCATGATCTGGCCGCACTGGCAGAAGCCGCACTGGGCGACGTTCTGGTCGCGCCACGCCACCTGCACCGGGTGATTGCCGTCCGGCGACAGGCCCTCGATGGTGACGACCTCCTGGCCCGCGGCCGCCGAGACCGGCGTGATGCAGGCCCGCGTCGCCGCGCCGCCGAGGTGGATCGTGCAGGCCCCGCAGAGCGAGACGCCGCAGCCGAACTTGGTGCCGGTGAGCCCGAGTTCGTCCCGCAGGTACCACAGCAGCGGCATGTCGGGGTCGCCGTCGAAGCTGCGCGCAGCCCCGTTCACGGTGAGTTTGATCATCGATGCGTCCTGTCTGGCGGCGCCGGAGCGGCGTTCGATCGGGTCCGAGCCGGGCCTGGGGCCGATGCCGGATTGGTCGGCTCACGTCCGCCGATGCGGTCGTGCCGCCGGGTGAACGCGCGAGCTCAGAATAATAAGCATTCTAAGGCAGGCCTCACCCTGGGCGCAACGCACGGACAGGGCCGGTCATCCTCGCTTGGTTGCGCTCAGATCATGCCGCGTGCGGCGGCGCACATGAGGTGCGGGTTCATGGGAACAACCTGAGATTGTGTCCGCGCGTCGGGCGTGGCCAGTCCGGCCGTGCCATCGCGTGCTGCCCGATCAACCTCTGCCGATCAGGGGCCTGGATCCCGCCCTGAGAACGCGGCGAGCCGGCGCCGTCACGCTCCAGCGATCTTCCACCAGAGCAGCGGCCCGCGACGATGGCGTTGATCAGCCGGAGCGCGGGTCCGGTGCTCACCCGTCGAAGATTTTGTCGTCTCCGATCAAAAGCTCACGTCCATTCTTCGGCATTGGGAAGCCGTAGCCTCTCCCGGGCCTGTCGAACACCAGGGTGCCCGCCTTGTGATAGGCGCTGGCATATAGTGAGATGCCGATTTTCTGGAGCGTGAGGTGGAGCGCTTGAAAGGCGTCGACGCCAGCGCCGAAGCTCTGTTCCGGAGCGTTCGGCCATTCAATCGTATAGCGGCAGATCCACATCCCGTCCGCGTTTTCAGGTTCGTGCATCGTAATCTTGCACGCCTTTGGCTCGGATCCGCCCTGTATCGAGAGAGATCGCTCCGCGATCACCATGGCTCGACCTCGAAAAGGCGCGATGACGCGTCGGAATCATCTCGTAGACGGCGAGTCGCAATGTTTCATATGTGCAGATCCGAATCAACCGCGGAAATTAAGCGGCCATTCGACTGAGAGTTTCACATTATTACGTGACTACATAAATATTGGCGGTAAAATACCGGAATTACATGAATATTTGACCGAAATTACTGCGCGTCTGCCGGATTTCCCAACTACACCGTCACCTGCGTCCCAACCTCCACCACCCGCCCGGTGGGGATCTGGAAGAAGTCCGTGGCGTCGTTGGCGTTCTTGGCGAGGGTGATGAAGATCCGGTCCTGCCAAAGCGGCATGCCGGAATGCGCCGCCGGCCGGATCGAGCGGCGCGACAGGAAGAACGACGTCGCCATGATGTCGAACTTGAAGCCCTGGCGGCGCAGCAGCACCAGCGTCTTCGGGATGTTCGGCGTCTCCATGTAGCCGAACTTCATCACCACCCGGTAGAAATGCGGGCCCACCGGCTCGATCCGCACCTTGTCGGCCTCGTTGGAGCGGGGCGTGTCCACCGTCTCGACGGTGAGGATCACGTTCTTCTCGTGCAGCACCTTGTTGTGCTTGAGGTTGTGCAGGAGCGCCGCCGGGGCGATCTCGGGATCGCTCGTGAGGAACACCGCGGTGCCGCGGACGTGGTGGGGCGGGCTCTTCTCCAGCATGCCGACCAGCTCGACCAGCGGCACGTCAGTCTTGCGGGTCTTGTTGAACAGGATCGTGACGCCGCGAACCCAGGTCCACATCAGGATGATCAGGCCGCCCGCCAGCAGGAGCGGCACGTAGCCCCCCTCCACCACCTTGATGAGGTTCGAGAGCAGGAACAGGAACTCCAGGACGATGAACGGCAGCATCACGGCGGCCGCCGCCACCGGCGACCACTTCCACATGCGCCACATCACCAGGAAGGTCAGGGAGGCGGTGAGCAGCATCGTGCCGGTCACCGCGATGCCGTAGGCCGAGGCCAGGGACGAGGAGGTCTTGAACAGGATCGCCAGCAGGACGACGCCGAACATCAGCAGGCCGTTGATCTGCGGGAGGTAGATCTGGCCGGCATGCGACTCGGAGGTGTGGCGGATCTCCAGCCGCGGCAGCAGGCCGAGCTGGATCGCCTGACGGGACAGGGAGAAGGCGCCGGTGATCACCGCCTGGCTCGCCACCACGGTGGCGATCGTGGCGAGCACCACCATGGGCAGCAGGCCCCAGGCCGGCACGAGCTGGAAGAACGGGTCGGCCGTGTCGGGCTTCTCCAGCACCAGGGCCGCCTGCCCGAGATAGTTGAGCGCCAGCGCCGGGAAGACGAGGCCGATCCACGCCACCTGGATCGGCTTGCGGCCGAAATGGCCGAGATCGGCGAACAGCGCCTCGGCCCCGGTCACGGCCAGGAACACGGCGCCGAGCGCCACCAGCGCGCCGGTGCCGTGGCCCAGCAGGTAGACCACGGCGTGCCAGGGATTGACCGCCCGGAACACCTCCGGGTGCAGGGCGATGTGCGGCAGGGCCGCCAGCGCCATCGCGACGAACCACACGATCGTCGCCGGCCCGAAGAAGGCCGCGACCTTGGCGGTGCCGCGATTCTGCACGAGGAACAGCGCGACGATGATCACCACGGTGATCGGCAGGACGTAGTCGTCGAGGGCGGGGGTGACGAGCTTCAGGCCCTCCACCGCCGAGAGCACCGAGATCGCCGGGGTGATGACCGCGTCGCCGTAGAACAGCGACGCGCCCATCAATCCCAGCATGAACACGATGCGCGAGCCGCCGAGCGCCTTCCGCGCCAAGGCCATGAGCGAGAGGATGCCGCCCTCGCCGTTGTTGTCCATGCGCAGCAGGATCGCGACGTACTTCACCGTCACGATCATGAAGAGAGCCCAGAGGATCAGCGAGACGGTGCCGATCACCTCCTCGGGCAGGAGGATGCCGTCGGTCCGGGCCGGGACCAGCGCCTCGCGGAACGCGTAGAGCGGGCTCGTGCCGATATCGCCGTAGACGACGCCGACGGAGCCGACGAGGAGCGTCCAGAAGCCGGCATGGCCGTGGCGCGTCTCCGCCTTCTCGGGGGCATCGAGGGTGCCGGAGGTCGCCGGCCCGTGCACGGCTCCCTGGCTGTCGGTGCCGTCGGCTCCCGCGGCGGTGCCGCGCGCGGCGTCGGGCGCGGGCTGGGCTGCTACGCCGGGTGCGAAGTTGTGGCTCATGCGGATGTCGGAAGCTCGGACGTGGCCGGCGCTTCGCGGTTCGGCTCAGGGGCCAGTCAGGGCCGGGCAGAAAACGCGAAGACTCCGCCGAACCGTGCGGGCCGGCCACCGGGCCGACCGCTCGCGGGATCGTGCGGCCTTGCTATCACGGCCGTGTGCGGCCGGAAACCGGGTGCCTCTGCGAAGATTGCGGCCCTGGGTTTCCGCCCGGCCGCCGCGCTCTCCCGCGGTGCGAAGGGGAAACGACGCGGACGGGCGCCGCCCCGCGCGGCCGCCGACCAGCCTCGGGGCTCAACCGGCCCGAGGGCCGGACTCACTCCGCAGCGGTGCGGGTGCCGCCGCCCTGCTGGCCGAATCGGCGCTGGATGTAGTCGATCACGATCGTCTCGAAATCCTTGGCGAGCGTCGGGCCGCGCAGGGTCATGGCCTTCTTGCCGTCGATGAAGACCGGCGCGGTCGGGGTCTCGCCGGTCCCGGGCAGGGAGATGCCGATATCGGCATGCTTCGATTCGCCCGGGCCGTTCACGATGCAGCCCATCACGGCGACGTTCAGCCCCTCGACGCCCGGATACGACTTCTTCCACTCCGGCATGGAGGTAACGATCCAGTTCTGGATGTCGCGGGCCAGCTCCTGGAAGGTCGTGGAGGTCGTGCGGCCGCAGCCCGGGCAGGCCGCCACCATCGGCACGAAGGTGCGGAACCCCATCGTCTGCAGGAGTTCCTGGCTCGCCTTGACCTCGACGCTGCGGTCGCCGCCGGGCTCGGGGGTCAGCGAGTAGCGGATCGTGTCGCCGATACCCTCCTGGAGGAGCACGCCGATGGCCGCGGAGGCCGCCACCAGGCCCTTGGAGCCCATGCCGGCCTCGGTGAGGCCGAGATGGATCGCGTAATCCGAGCGGCGCGCCACCTCACGATAGACGGCGATCAGGTCCTGCACGGCCGAGACCTTGGCCGAGAGGATGATTTTGTTCTGCGGCAGGCCGAGCTCCACGGCGCGGTCGGCGGAGCTGATCGCGGAGCGGACCATCGCCTCGCGCATCACCGCCCGGGCATCGATCGGCCGCGGCGCCTTGGCGTTCTCGTCCATCAGGTGGGTGAGCAGCTCGCCGTCCAGCGAGCCCCAGTTGGCGCCGATCCGCACGGTCTTGTTGTGCTTGATCGCCTGCTCGATGATCGCCGAGAACTGGGTGTCCTTCTTGTCCTTGAAGCCGACGTTGCCGGGATTGATCCGGTACTTGGCCAGCGCCTCGGCGCAGGCCGGATGGTCGGCGAGCAGCTTGTGGCCGATGTAGTGGAAGTCGCCCACCAGCGGTACGTGGACGCCGATCCGGTCGAGACGTTCGCGGATCTTCGGCACGGCGGCGGCCGCCTCGTCGCGATCGACGGTGATGCGGACGAGTTCCGAGCCCACCCGGGCGAGCTGGGCGACCTGCGCCACGGTGGCGTCGATGTCGGCCGTGTCGGTGTTGGTCATCGACTGGACGACGATCGGCGCGCCGCCGCCGACCATGACCGCGCCCTCGCCCTCGCCGACCGTGACGCCGACCGTGCGGTGGCGCGGGGCGGGGCCGGCGATCTCCGGGCCGCCTGCGGCCAGCGGGTTCTCGCCGGCGGGGATTTCGGCGGTGGTTTCGGAACGGGTGGCTTCCATGACTTCCATCGTGGACCTTCGCGTGCGCGCCTCGCGGGGTGCCGGAGCCGTCACGGCTGCCGGGCCGGTCCCGGGGACACGCCTCGCCGGAACTTCGGGGCTGCCGCGGGTTAGCTGCGGATCACCCGGCGCCGCGTCAAGCCGGCGCCGCGCAGGACAGCATCGCGGCTGTCATGTCGTATCCGGCCGCGGATGTCGAGTTTGCTGCACGTTCGACGGGCGACAGCCGCGGCGGCGACCGGGTTTTCATCCGTCGCTGTGGCCGATTCGCTCGGGTCGAGGCGAGGCAGAGGGTGGCCTGCAACCCTGGTTCCCGGTTGCTGTTGCACTGCAACATCCCATCTATCGCCCTGATCAGGAGGCCGACATGAGCGAGCAATCCGGCGGCACCGAGCCGCACAATCCCGCCACCGCTGTGCCCGAGTCGCCCGTCTCGGACGGCATCGACGCGCAGGCTTCGCAGACGCAGGGAACCCTGCTCGCCGGCCCCAGGGCCGAGAAGCCGGTCGCCCTGGCGCTCCAGGGGGGCGGCGCGCACGGCGCCTTCACCTGGGGCGTGCTCGACGCCCTGATCGAGGACGGGCGCCTCGGGTTCGAGGCGGTCACGGGGGCGAGCGCCGGGGCCATGAACGCCGTCGTCCTGGTGGATGGCTGGCTGAAGGGCGGTCCGGACGGCGCCCGCCAGGGCCTGGAGCGCTTCTGGCGGGAGGTCAGCCTCGACGGCGATCTCGGGCCGACCCAGCGCCATTTCGTCAGCGGCCTGTTCAGCCTGTGGAAGGGCAATCCGGTGGCCGAGTTCTGGTCGAAGGTGCTGGCGCCCAGCCCCTACGTGTCGAATCCGCTCAACATCAATCCGCTGCGCAAGGCCCTCGCCGAGCAGGTGGACTTCGCGCGGCTTCGCGAGGCGGATACGGCGGGCCTGTTCGTCTCGGCCACCAATGTCTGGACCGGCAAGCTCGCGGTGTTCGAGCGCGAGCGCCTCACCGTCGACCACCTGATGGCGTCCGCCTGCCTGCCGACCGTCTTCCACGCCGTGGAGATCGACGGCGTGCCATATTGGGACGGCGGGTATCTCGGCAATCCGCCGCTCTATCCCCTGCACCGCGGCGCCCAGACCCGCGACATCCTCCTCGTGCAGATCAACCCGGTCGAGCGGCGCGAGACTCCGCGCACGGAGAACGAGATCCGCGACCGGCTCAACGAGATCACCTTCAACGCCAACCTGATGCGGGAATTGCGGGCCATCGACTTCCTGGACGGTCTCATCGAGGAGGGCACCCTCGGCCAGGGCGAGTACCGGAGGGTTTTGGTGCACCGGATCGACGGCACCGATGCCCTTGAGGACTACAACGCGGCGTCCAAGCTCGACGCCCGCTGGACCGTGTTCAAGCGCCTGCGCGACAAGGGCCGCGCCGCCGCGCAGGCCTGGCTCGCCGAGAATTACGAGCGGGTCGGCCGGGATTGCACGATCGATCTGCAGCAGACGTATCAGTGATGGTCGACGTTTGCGGGGTATTGTGTAATATCGAGATGGAATAATTTTGAATAAACCGCGCCGTGATTGAAGATGATTTGCATCGTATTACTAATGTAATTCGATTGTGCCATGACTTGCATGCGAGAAATTTGCGCAGACTGAAACATATCGTTTACATGCCTCCCCTACGACCCGAATCCAGGATTGCGAAAGCTTGAGAGGTCTTCGCAATTTGGGGTGGGTGCTTAGAGCATGATATTTCGTTCGTCGGATTTCAGGATCAGCGTCAAGATCGCATTTGTCATGGCCTTGATGCTGGCCGTCATGGTCGCCGTTGCCGTGATTTCCTTACGGAATATCGGCCGGATACAGCATGCCGATGCTTGGACCGAGCACACGCAGGCCGTRCTCACGGAGGTTGGTCGGATGACCACCGGGATGATCGACCGGGAGACGGGCCTGCGCGGCTACATGATCTCCGGCGAACCCGGCTTCCTGGAACCCGATCAAGCCGGCCGCGACGTGTTCCGCGCGGCCTGGGAGAGGGCGCGGCACCTGACCGTGGACAACCCGGTTCAGGTGGCCCGGCTCGAAGCGCTGCGCGCCCTGGCCGGGCGGTGGGACGCGGAGTTCGCCGAACGCACGATCGCCCTGATGCGCGACCCCGCGACACGGGACGCGGCGCGCCGGATGGCAAGTTCGGGCGACGGCAAGGCGATCATGGACGGCATCCGGGCCAAGGCGGCCGAGATCGCCGAATCCGAACGGGTGCTGATGCGGCAGCGGGCCGTGGACAAGGAGCGGGCGATCACCGCGATGCGCCTGGCGTGCCTCGTCGGTCTCGGGGGCATGGTGGGGGTCGCCCTGATCGGACTCACGCTCCTGCAACTCGGGATCGCCAAGCCCATCCGCGCCATCACGGTCGCCATGGGGCGCCTCGCCGCCGACGACCTGTCCGCCGAAGTGCCCGGTGCCGGGCGCCGCGACGAGATCGGCGCGATGGCCGAATCCGTGGGCGTCTTCCGAGATGGACTGGCCCGCGCCAAGATCCTTGAAGTGGAGGCGGCCCAGGCACGGGCGGCCTCGGAAATCCAGCGCCAGGACGCCATGCGTGCCCTGGCCGACGGGTTCGAAGCAGCGGTCGGCGGCGTCGTGCGCGCCGTCTCGACGGCCGCGACCGAGCTGCAATCCATCGCCGAGAGCATGAGCGCGGCCGCCACGGTGACCGCGCAGCAATCGACCACGGTGGCGTCGGCGGCCGAGCAGGCGGCCTCGAACATCAACACGGTGGCGGCGGCGGCCGAGGAACTCGGCACCACCGTCACGGAAATCGGGCGGCAGGTGCAGGGTTCGGCGGGTTTCGCCAGCGCGGCCGTGACCGAAGCGGGGAAATCCGCCGGTCTGATGGAGACCCTGCGCGAGGGCGCCGCCCGGATCGGCGACGTGGTCGGCCTCATCTCTGGGATCGCCGCGCAGACCAACCTGCTGGCGCTCAATGCCACCATCGAGGCGGCCCGGGCCGGCGAGGCCGGCCGGGGCTTCGCCGTGGTGGCGAGCGAGGTCAAGGAACTTGCGGGTCAGACCGCCAAGGCCACCGAGGAGGTCGCGCGGCAGATCGGCGACCTCCAGTCCTGGACCGGAGACGCGTCCGAGGCGATCACGGTTGTCGTCGGCCGCATCCACGAGATCAGCGTGCTGGCCAGCGGCATCGCCTCCTCGGTGGAGCAGCAGGGCGCGGCCACCCAGGAGATCGTCCGGAACGTCGGGCATGCGGCGGTCGGAGCCGGCGCGGTGACGCGCAACATCGCCGGCGTCGCCCGTGCCGCCGAGGGTACCGGCGCCGCCGCCGCGCAGGTCCTGGGCTCGGCGTCCGGCCTCTCGACCCAGGCCCGGCAGCTCGACACGGAGGTTCGCCGCTTCCTGGCCTCGGTCCGGGCCGGATAAGGGGGGAGGATCCCGCCGATCGGGCGTGGCCCTGCGGCGAAAAGACCGGTCCGGTGGGAGAAACACCGGGCGGCTTGGCGCGTTCGCGCAGCTGAATTCGGAACGAGGCTGCCGCCATGACCGTTTTGCGCCGCGAGTTCCTGGTCCTCATCGGTGCCGGCCTTGCCGGCAGCGCCCGCGCCGCCGACGCGACGCGGGCGACGGATTTCGCCTTCGAGGCGCCGGAGGGCGGGCCGATGCCGCTCTCCGCCTATGCGGGCAGGCCCATCCTCGTGGTCAACACCGCCACGGCCTGTGGGTATGCCGGCCAGCTCGCCGGGCTGCAGACGCTGTGGACCCGCTTCGGCGACCGGGGTCTCACAGTGATCGGCGTCCCGTCCCCCGATTTCGGCAACCAGGAGCCCCTGGACGGTCCGGCCATTGCGGAGGCCGCGCGGAAGAATCACGGCGTCACCTTCCCGCTGACCGCCAAGACCCGGGTGAAGATGCCGGGCGCCCACCCGTTCTACCGCTGGGCGGCGGCCGAGCGTCCGGCCGAGACGCCGCGCTGGAACTTCCACAAGTATCTGATCGCCCGCGACGGCAGTCTCGCGGCCGCCTTCGCCACGCAGGTGGAACCCACCGATCCAAGGGTGATCTCCGGGATCGCCGCCGCCCTCGACCAAGCCTGAATGCGACGCCGGACCGCCATGCGGGATTAAACGGCCGGCGGCCGCCGTTCACACCCCATGGCATCGGACAAGATCAAGCGCCCGGACCTCATCGACCTGCTGGTGCCCCTGCGGCGCTACGCCCGGTCTCTCACCCGCGACACGCTGCGGGCGGACGATCTCGTGCACGACACCCTGGTGCGGGCTCTGGAGATGCAGGGCACGCTCCGGCCCAACACCAATCTGCGCACCTGGATGATGACGGTGCTGCACAACGCCTTCATCGACGAGCAGCGCCGACGGCAGGTCGAGGCGCGGCATGCCGATACGCTGGTGCGGATGTCCGAGGACATGGCGCCGCCGGCCCAGGAGGGGCAGGTGCGCCTCGCCCAGATCCGGCAGGCCTTCCTCACGCTGCCCGAGGAGCAGCGCGCCGCGCTTCACCTCGTCACCCTGGACGGCATGGCCTACGCCGACGCGGCGGCCGTGCTCGGCATCCCGATCGGCACGCTGATGTCCCGCCTCGGCCGCGGCCGGGCGGCCCTGCGGGCCTTCGAGGAGGGGACGCGGTCCGAGCGGACCTCCGGCGAGGCGGAGCCCGCCAGGATGTCCGAGAGGCCATCCGATCCGCGGCGCGGGCCGCCGTCCACGCTCAGACTCGTCGTGTCCGACGAGCCGCGGAGCCGTCCCGCCTGGTCCTTCCGGCGCGCCGCCGGGGAGAACTGAGGACGGCGCCGACGACCGGCCGGCACCCCGGTGCCGGCGCTGACTGACGATTGCGACCGGCGGACCGCCTCCGGGGCACGCTGGATTCGAGGACTTCACGATGATCGATCCGATCACAGACGACGATCTCATCGCCTTCGTCGACGGGCAGATCGACCCGATGCGCCGCCTCGACGTCGAGGCGCATCTGGCGGCCCATCCCGAGGCCGCGGCCCGGGTGATGGCCGAGATGCACGATCGCGATGCCCTGCGGGCCTGCTTCGAGCGCGTGCCCGGCCCCGGGCCGGACCGGAACGTCGTCCTCGCACGGCGCTTCGACCGGAACCTGCGCTGGCGGCGGGTCGCCTCCCGCCTGAAGCGGGCCGCGGCCATCGCGGTGCTGGTCGGCGCGGGCTGGCTCGCCCATGACGAGATCGGCCGGTTCGGCGTTCCCGACACCCAGGCGGCCACGCCCGATCCGGTTCTGATCGCGGATGCGCGGCAGGCCCGGGCCGTCGCGCAGCTGCGCAAGAGCATCGGCGGCCAGGGCGACGATCCCGTCTACGACCGCGGGCGCCTTCGCGCCGCCACCGGCATCGATCTTCCGGCGCTCCCCGATGGCTGGCGCGTCCGCGACATCCAGGTCTTCCCCGCCCGGCACGGCACCGGGATCGAACTCGCCCTGGAGGCCGGGCGCTTCGGCGAGGCGTCGCTGTTCGCCACCCGCGGCATCCGCGGTGGTCCGGCGACCCTCACCGGCTCGGACGACGGCGACGTCGTGTCGTGGAACGCCGGCGACACGGCCTACGCCTTGAGCGGCCCACGGGACGACGGGGATCTCCGGCAGGCGGCGAGCCTCCTCGGCGCCGGGACCAGCGTCCGCTGACGGCGGGCTGACCCGGCCCCCGACCCTCGACAGGGTGCCCCGGCGGGTGCCAAAGATCGGCCATGCAGGCCGCGGACTCAGCACGGGAAGATGACGGGCTCGCCGCCCTGTTCGCGGCGGCCCGGGCAGTGCGGGCGCAGGCGCACGCGCCCTATTCCCGTTTCCCGGTCGGTGCGGCGCTGCGCGACGAGCGCGGCGCGATCCATGCCGGCTGCAACGTCGAGAACGCGGCCTATCCCGTGGGCACCTGCGCGGAGGCCGGGGCGATCGCCGCCATGGTGGCCTCCGGCGGGCGGCGCATCGCCGCGATCCTGGTCTGCGGCGAGGGTGCCGGCCTCGTGACGCCCTGCGGCGCCTGCCGCCAGCGCATCCGCGAGTTCGCCGGGCCGGATACGCCGATCCACGCCGCGGGGCCGGACGGCGTCGCCCGCACCTTCACGCTGGCCGAGCTGCTGCCGGAATCCTTCGGGCCGGAGACGCTGGGTGAGTGAGGCCGCCGCCCTCGCCACGCTGCGCGCCGCTGGCTTCGGGGCGGGCTACGCCTGCGCGGTGGTGACCGGGACCGGCCTGGGCGCCGTCGCGGCGGCCCTCACCGAGTCGACCGCCCTCGACTACGCGGCGATCCCGGGCTTCCCCGGGCCGGGTGTCAGCGGCCATGGCGGCCGCCTGCACCGCGGGCGCCTCGCGGGGCGGACGGTCCTGGTCTTCGAGGGGCGGGCGCATGCCTACGAGCGCGGCGATCCGGCGGCGATGCGGGTGCCGCTCGCCTGCGCCCGGCACCTCGGCGCCCGGCGCTTGCTGCTCACCAACGCCTCCGGTTCGCTACGGCCGGAGACCGGACCCGGCAGCCTCGTGCTGCTCGCCGACCACATCAACCTGTCCGGCCTGAACCCGCTGATCGGCGAGGCCAGCGACGCCCGCTTCGTGCCGATGACCGAGGCCTACGATCCGGATCTGCGGGCAGGGCTCCGGGCGGCGGCCGGAGCCTGCGGCCTGCCCCTGGGCGAGGGAATCTACGCGTGGTTCTCCGGCCCGAGCTTCGAGACGCCCGCGGAGGTCCGGATGGCCGGCCTCCTGGGGGCCGACCTCGTGGGCATGTCCACCGTACCGGAGGTCATCCTGGCGCGCTTCCTCAGCCTGCCGGTGGCGGCGGTCTCGGTGGTGACGAACCTGGCCGCCGGGATCGCGGGCGGCGCGCCGCACCACGCGGAGACGAAGGCGGTGGCGGCCCGGGCTGCGGCGGATCTCGGCCGCCTGGTCGGGGCGTTCGTGGCCGGCCTGCCCGAGGGAGAGAGCGACGATGACTGACACCGAAGCCGGTGCGATCGCCCGCCGGGCGCTGCCGCTCCTCGACCTCACCGACCTCGGCGAGACTTGCACCGAGACCCGGATCGATGCCCTCTGCCGGGACGCGAAGCGTGGCGCCGTCGCGGCGATCTGCGTCTGGCCGCGCTTCGTCGAGCAGGGCGCCCGGGCGCTTCACGGCACCGGCATCCGTGTCGCTACGGTGATCAACTTCCCCGCCGGCGGCGAGGATTGCGCCCGCGCCACGGACGACACCGCCGAGGCCCTGCGCGACGGCGCGGACGAGATCGACCTCGTCCTGCCCTACCGAGCCCTGCTGCGGCGCGATGCGGCCGTGGCCCGCGACATGGTCGAGGCCGTGCGCGACACCTGCGGGTCCGCGACCCTCAAGGTGATCCTGGAGACCGGCGAACTCGGCGATCCGGAGACGATCCGAACGGCGAGCCGGCTCGCCCTGGAGGCCGGGGCCGACTTCCTCAAGACCTCCACGGGCAAGAGCCCGGTCTCGGCGACCCCGGAGGCCGCCGAGGCGATGCTGGCCGAGATCCGCGCGAGCGGCCGCCCCGCCGGCCTCAAAGTCTCCGGCGGCCTGCGCAGCGTCGGCGATGCCGCCACCTATCTGGCCTTGGCCGACCGGATCATGGGGCCGGACTGGATCAGCCCCAAGACCTTCCGGCTCGGGGCGAGCAGCCTGTTCGAGACCCTGATGCAGGCGCGGGACCTCTGAGCGTGCGGCTGCCCCAGGAGACGATCCGCGCCAAGCGCGACGGCCTACCCCTCGACCCGGAGGAGATCCGGGCGTTCGTGGGCGGCCTCACCGACGGTACGGTGGGCGAGGGGCAGGCGGCGGCCTTCGCCATGGCGGTGTTCTTCCGCGGGCTGTCGCTGCCGGAGCGGGTGGCGCTGACCCGGGCGATGGCCGAGTCGGGCCGCGTCCTCGCCTGGGACCTGCCGGGGCCGGTCCTGGACAAGCACTCCACCGGCGGCATCGGCGATACGGTGAGCCTCCCGCTCGCCGCGATGGTGGCGGCCTGCGGCGGCTACGTGCCGATGATCTCCGGCCGGGGCCTCGGCCATACCGGCGGGACGCTGGACAAGCTCGGCAGCATCCCGGGCTACGACGCGACGCCTGGGCTCGACGTGTTCCGCCGGGTCGTGGGGCAGGTCGGCTGCGCGATCATCGGCCAGACCGCCGACCTCGCCCCTGCGGACCGGCGCCTCTACGCGATCCGCGACGTGACCGGTACGGTGGAATCCCGCGACCTGATCACCGCCTCGATCCTGTCGAAGAAGCTGGCCGCGGGGCTCGACGGGCTGGTGATGGACGTCAAGCAGGGCTCAGGCGCCTTCATGGCGAGCCTGCCCGAGGCGCGGGCGCTCGCCGAGAGCATCGTCACGGTGGCGGAAGGGGCGGGCCTGCGCACCGCCGCGCTGATCACCGACATGGACGCGCCCCTCGCCAGCGCCGCCGGCAACGCCGTCGAGGTCGCCTACGCGATCGACTACCTGACCGGCGCGCGCCGCGAGCCGCGCTTCCACGCGGTGACACTGACGCTCGGGGCCGAGATGCTGGTGGCCGGCGGCTTGGCGGCGGACCGCGACGCCGCCGCCGAACGGCTGGAGCAGGCCCTCGCCTCGGGTCAGGCGGCCGAGCGCTTCGCCCGCATGGTCGCGGCGCTCGGGGGACCGGGCGACCTGCTGGACCAGCCGGCAAAATATCTGCCGGAAGCCCCGGTTCGGAGGCCGGTGCATCGGGAGGGGACCATTGCGGGCGTGGCCACGCGCGCGGTCGGCTTGGCGGTGATCGCACTCGGCGGCGGGAGGACCCGGCCGGAGGATGGCATCGATCCGAGGGTCGGTTTTACGGACCTTGCGCGGCCCGGCGAGTCCAGCGGCCTCCTCGGGGTCGTCCACGCGGCCGACGCAGCGTCCGCGGACCGTGCAGAGGCTGCGCTGCGGGAGGCCTACCGGATCGGAAGCCCTCCCGAGGACCGGCCAGCGGTCCTCGAGCGGATCGGAGCCGGTTAGGTCCCGCGCCGATCCGCGGGACGTGTGGTCACCAGCGGCCGTGGCCGTGCCGGTGACCCCAGCCGCCGTGGCGATGACCACCGAAGCCGTGATGGCGCCAGCCCCCATGGTGCCCGCGACCCCAGCCGTAATGGTGGCCGTGGCCCCATCCATAATGGCGGCGCGGGCCGAACCCGTGGTGACCCCAGCCGCCGTGACGGTGGCCGTAGCCGTACTGGACGGTCACGATATCGCCCGAGGCCTGCTGGAGCCCGGCATCCCTGCCCATGGGGGCGGCCATGGCCGGGGCCGCCAGAGCGAGACTCCCACAGGCCAGGGCAGCCGCGAGATGCACGCGTGCGGTCTTGGTGAACATCGGCGTCCTCCTGTTCCACGCCGGGCGCTGGTGCGTCCGGCCCTGTCTCAGGTGTGGCCTTTTAAAGTTGACGCGAACGTGACTTGTTCGCTCAGGCCGTGTTCAGCTCAGGGTCGGCGATAGACCCAGACCCGGGCCGGCGGCAGGTTCAGCCAGACCCGGTTGGAGCGGTCGGCGGTGTAGCTGCCCGCCTCGCACCGCGCCGGGATCGGCGGCACCACCGCGTAGGTGAACTGCACGAACGGCGCGCCCGGCTGCATGAGGTCATGGGCCGTGTTGAGCAGGTCGAGACGCTGCTCCAGCGGCTTGGTGAACAGCGGCAGGCTGGAGATCGTCGCGGCGGCGGGCTGCGTCAGCGCGTCCTTGAGGCTCGCGCGCATGTTGTAGGCGTCCCCCTGGATCACCCGTACGCCCGGGAAGCGGTGGGTCAGGAGACGGCAAAAATCGGGGTTGAACTCGACGAGGATCAAGCGTTCCGGTGCGACGCCACGCCGGATCAGCGCCTCGGTCACCGGACCGGTGCCTGGGCCGAGTTCGACGACCGGACCATCCCGGCGCGGGTCGACGTAGGCGGCCATGGTCCGGGCGAGCATCTTGCCCGACGGCGTCACCGCGCCGGTGACGAGGGGGCGCTCAAACCAGGAGCGGAGGAAACGGGCCTCGTCCTCCAGGGGGTCGCGCCGCGGCCCGAGAATCGCGCTCCTGCCGACAGGAGCCTTCGCGTTGGGACGGCGGAGCGGCGGCAAGTCCTGGATTCCTTGATGCCGAATGAGAATGAAAGGCTAAGGGACGATGCTGTCATACAGTCAAGCCGGCGCGGCGCCTAGAGGACGCAAGACACGCCGGCCGCAGGCATAACGGGCTGCCGGGATTTCGGATCCGCCCTCACGGCCGGACCGCGCTCCCGAAGAAGTCGCGCACCTTCGAGAAGAAGCCCGCGGATTCGGGATGATTCTCCGGGGAGGCCGACTGATCGAACTCCTGGAGCAGCTCACGCTGGCGCTTGGTCAGATTCTGCGGGGTCTCGACGAAGACCTGAATGTAGAGGTCGCCGACCTCCCGCGAGCGGAGCACCGGCATGCCCTTGCCCTTGATGCGGAACTGCTTGGCGGTCTGGGTCCCGGCGGGGATGCGCACCTGCGTCTGCGAGCCGTCGATCACCGGCACGGTGATCTCGCCCGAGAGCGCGGCCGTCACCATCGAGATCGGCACCCGGCAGAACAGGTCGGCGCCGTCGCGCTGGAAGAATTCGTGCTGCTTGATCGACAGGAAGACGTAGAGGTCGCCGGCCGGGCCGCCGCGCAGCCCGCTCTCGCCCTCGCCGGCGAGACGGATCCGCAACCCGTCATCGACGCCCGCCGGCACGTTGATCGAGAGGGTGCGCTCGCGGTTGACCCGGCCTGCGCCCTGGCAGGCGGTGCAGGGATCGTCGACGATCTCGCCGCGCCCATGGCAGTTCGGGCAGGTCCGCTCGATGGCGAAGAAACCCTGCGCCGCCCGGACCCGGCCGTAGCCCGCGCAGGTCGGGCAGGTCCGGGGCTTCGAGCCCGGCTTGGCACCGGAGCCGTCGCAGGCCTCGCAGGACACCGAGGTGGGGATCTTGATGGTCTCGGCCTTGCCGGTGAAGGCCTCCTCCAGGGAGATCTCGAGATTGTAGCGGAGGTCGGCCCCCCGCTCGCGGCCCGGCGCACCGCCGCGCCCGCGCGCAGCGCCGCCGCCGCCACGGCCGTCACCGAAGAAGTTGTCGAAGATGTCCGACATGAAGTCGCCGAACTCGTTGCCGAATCCGGGTCCGCCAGCCCCACCCTGGCTGAAGGCGGCATGGCCGAACCGGTCGTAGGCGGCGCGCTTCTGTCCGTCGGAGAGGCACTGATAGGCCTCGTTGATTTCCTTGAACTTGATCTCGGCGTCCTTGTCGCCGGGATTGCGGTCGGGATGATAGGTCATCGCGAGTTTGCGGAAGGCGACCTTCATCTCGCTTTCCGTCGCGACCTTGGTGACCCCCAGGATCTCGTAATAGTCCCGCTTCGACATCCCACCCCGTCTCCGGACAATCCAACCGCGCCCTCATCGCGGCGCGCGGTGCGGCCGCCTCACAGGAGGCGTCCGGACGGCGCCGTGATCCCCGGACCCCATCACCGGAGCCCGCCGGAGCGGGCCGTCGGCGACGCGGTCGTGCGCAGGGCGTGCGGGCCTCTGTGCAGTTCGCAATCCGTGCGTTCTCGCCGCGCGCTCTAGCACGAGCCGGCGGCCCGAGGGTCCGACCCGGGCGATATCCCGCATCCTGCGGCACCCGCGCAACAGCGCGTGTCAAGCAAAGGCAGGGCCGGATCGCTCCGGCCCCGCACGGTCTGACGCGAACCGCGCCTCAGGCGCGCTTCTTCTGGTCCTTCTCGTCGACCTCCTGGAAGTCGGCGTCGATGACGTCGTCCTTCTTCTCGGAGGCCGCCGCCTCGGCACCGGCATCGGGGCCGGCCGCCTGGTTGGCCGCGTACATGGCCTCGCCGAGCTTCATCGAGGCCTGCATCAGGTCCGTGGTGCGAGCCTTGATGGCTTCGACGTCCTCGCCCTCGAGCGCGGTCTTGAGCGCGGCCATCGCGGTCTCGATCGCGCCCTTGTCGGCGGCCGGGACCTTGTCGCCGTACTCGGTCACCGACTTCTCGGTGGCGTGAATCAGGCTCTCGCCCTGGTTCTTCACCTCGACCAGCTCGCGCCGCTTCTTGTCGGCCTCGGCATTCGCCTCGGCGTCCTTCACCATCCGGTCGATGTCGGCGTCCGAGAGGCCGCCCGAGGCCTGGATGCGGATCTGGTGCTCCTTGTTGGTCGCCTTGTCCTTGGCCGTCACGTTGACGATGCCGTTGGCGTCGATGTCGAAGGTCACCTCGATCTGCGGCATGCCGCGGGGCGCCGGCGGGATGCCGACGAGGTCGAACTGGCCGAGCAGCTTGTTGTCGGCCGCCATCTCGCGCTCGCCCTGGAAGACCCGGATCGTGACGGCGTTCTGGTTGTCCTCGGCCGTCGAGAAGGTCTGGGACTTCTTGGTCGGGATCGTGGTGTTGCGGTCGATGAGCCGGGTGAACACGCCGCCCAGCGTCTCGATGCCCAGCGACAGCGGGGTCACGTCGAGGAGCAGGACGTCCTTGACGTCGCCCTGGAGCACGCCGGCCTGCACGGCGGCGCCGATGGCCACAACCTCATCCGGGTTGACACCCTTGTGGGGCTCTTTGCCGAAGAAGGCCTTCACCACCTCCTGGATCTTGGGCATGCGGATCATGCCGCCGACCAGCACCACCTCGTCGATCTCGGAGGCCGAGACGCCGGCATCCTTGAGCGCCTTGCGGCAGGGCTCGATCGTCCGCTGCACCAGATCGTCGACCAGCGACTCGTACTTCGCCCGGCTGAGCTTCAGCGCGAGGTGCTTCGGGCCGGTGTTGTCGGCGGTGATGTAGGGCAGGTTGATCTCGGTCTGGGTGGCCGAGGACAGCTCGATCTTGGCCTTCTCGGCGGCCTCCTTGAGGCGCTGAAGGGCGAGCTTGTCCTTGGTCAGGTCGATGCCCTGCTCCTTCTTGAACTCGGCCGTCAGGTACTCGACGATGCGGTTGTCGAAGTCCTCGCCGCCCAGGAAGGTGTCGCCGTTCGTGGACTTCACCTCGAACACGCCGTCGCCGATCTCCAGGATCGACACGTCGAAGGTGCCACCGCCGAGGTCGTAGACCGCGATCGTGCCGGCCTTCTTCTTGTCGAGGCCGTAGGCGAGCGCCGCCGCGGTCGGCTCGTTGATGATGCGCAGCACCTCGAGGCCCGCGATCTTGCCGGCGTCCTTGGTGGCCTGACGCTGGGCGTCGTTGAAGTAGGCCGGAACCGTGATGACCGCCTGCGTGACCGGCTGGCCGAGATGCGACTCGGCGGTCTCCTTCATCTTCTGCAGGGTGAAGGCGGAGATCTGCGAGGGGGAGTACTTCTTGCCGTCCGCCTCGACCCAGGCGTCGCCGTTATCGCCGCGGGCGATCTTGTAGGGCACGAGGCCCTTGTCCTTCTGGGTCATCGGATCGTCGTAGGTCCGGCCGATGAGCCGCTTGATGGCGAAGAACGTGCGCTCGGGGTTCGTGACCGCCTGGCGCTTGGCCGGCTGGCCGACGAGCCGCTCGCCGTCGTCCGTGAAGGCGACGATGGACGGCGTGGTGCGCGCGCCTTCCGAATTCTCGATGACCTTGGGCTGCGTGCCTTCCATCACGGCCACGCAGGAATTGGTCGTGCCCAGGTCGATGCCGATGACTTTACCCATGGCGGGATCCCTCTTTTCGTCGCGTTCAAGCAGACCGCCGAGCCCCGAAGCAGCTCGGCCCATGGCGGTATACGGAGGTGATGTGAGTATGGGACCCGGGCCGGATCAAGGGCCGTGAACGGCTGAAACCCAGCGCGCAATCCCGCGTCGAGGGCGATATAAGAAGCCGGTTCCAGGCTCGCAAGGCGAAGCCGGCGCGCCGGGGCTTCGCACGCCGGCGCGTGCCATCTCCTTGTCATTCCGGCAGGATCTCGCCGCACGGCCGCCATCGGCCGGGCGGCGTGGCTGCATTTTGTTGCTCTGCTGCCACGTCGGCGCCATCGACGGCGTGTTAACGTTTCGACAAGGGGTTGCACGTGGCCCCGCCACTTCGTGTTCCCCTCCGTAGAGTCCGATGCGCCCGACCCGCAGCCTCCTGCTCCCGATCCTGGTGGCCGCCCTCGCGGCGCCCGGGATGCTCGCCGCGCCCCCCGCGCAGGCCCAGAACTTCTTCGAGCGCCTGTTCGGCATCAAGCCGGAGCGGCCGCCGGCGCCGCCCCGCGGCCTGCCCGAAGCCCCCACGCCGGTTCCGGCGGCGCCGGGCGAGCCTGGACAGCCCGCCGCGCCCGAGGCCCCCCGGCCGGCCCCCGTGCCGGCCCGTCCGGTGGTGCTGAAGACGCCCTCCGAGGACAGCGTGATCGGCCAGGACCTGCAGCTCAACGGCCTGTCCGGGGCCCTGAAGCTCGAACGGTCCGGCACCGCGGTCACGGCGCGGATCAAGCTGCCGGGCACCAAGATCTCGCAGCCGGCGGAGTCCTGTGCGGTGCCGCTCGCCGGCGGCAATCCGGTGACGCTCACCGCCGAAGGCAAGCCCGAGGGCGTGCCGCGGTTCGAGGCCGCCGGGGCCGAGTGCCCGCTGCGCTTCGACGTGACCGAGGGCGGCGTGCTCGTCTCGAGCCTTGGGTCGAGCCCGGTCTGCTCCTTCTCGGCCGCCGACTGCGCCACGACGCCGGTGGGCTTGTGGGGACCGGCCGCCGCCACACTGATCCCGCGGGCCGGCGAGTTCGACACGGCCCGGGGCGTCGCCGACAAGGCCGTCCGGGACAATTACAAGCTGATGACCCAACGCGCCCGGCGCGAGGACGTGCGGCCGATCGTGAGCGAGCAGGCCGCCTTCTCGTCGGACCGGGAGCAGCTCTGCCGCACCTACGCCCGCGAGGGGACCCACGGGTTCTGCCACCTTCGGGTGACAGAGAACCGGGCTCTGGCCCTGGCCACCCGGCTCGGCGCCAACACGGCCGCGCCCACTGCCGCCGTGGCGCCCCGCCGGCCGCGGCCCAAGCCGGCTGTCGAGGGCCTGAATCCGGATGCGGTCGGCGGCGACGGGATGCCGGAATAGGCGGCCGCGCCGGTCGGCCCGGATGGCGCCGTAAACCGGCCGTCACTGTAAGCCTGGCCGGCGGGACCACGTTCCACGTGGCGTTGCCGGGTCGTTGCGCTCCGCTCGGACGGACGGCGCGTCCGAGCCTCCGGCCCGGGTCGCCGGATCAGGCTCGGCCGGCCGTCATCGACAGCATCGCAGGGTCGATGCCGTTGGCCCTGAGGGCAAGGTCGTACTTGGCATCGAGGTCGGCGTCGAAGATCAGCGCCGGGTCGGCCGGGCAATTGAGCCAGCCATTGGCCATGATCTCGCTCTCAAGCTGCCCCGCCTGCCAGCCGGCATAGCCCAGCGCCAGCACGGCGCTCGCCGGCCCCTCGCCGCTGGCGATGGCGCGGAGGATCTCCACGGTCGCGGTCAGGCAGATGCCGTCGTCGATGATCAGCGTCGATTGCTGGATGTGGAAATCGTCGCTATGGAGCACGAAGCCGCGCCGTCCTTCGACCGGGCCACCCATCAGGACCGGCATGTGGCCGACCCGCTCGCGCAGGCGAATCGCGTCGGCCTCGGGCGCCACGTCGAGCTGGACCAGCAGATCCGGCATGCTGATGTCGGTCGCCGCCTTGTTGACGATGATGCCCATCGCGCCGTCGGCGGAATGGGCGCAGACATAGATCACCGAGCGGGCGAAACGTTCGTCCGCCATGCCGGGCATGGCCACCAGGAACTGCCCGTCGAGGAAGTCCGGGCCCGACATCTCCGTCTGGCGCGGCGACGCGGCTTTCCCGGCCAGCGACGACGCTGCCGATGAGGGATCGGGCCTGCGGTGCGGAGGATGCGCCATCCCTACATGCTACGCCCCGTCCTCCGGTTGTCCAGCGGGCAAAAGGGACGCAGCAAGCCTCTTCCAAGATTGTGCGCGTCTCGATCCTTGCCTCACAAGACCAAGGTCGGTCCGCGTCGCCCTCGGGGGCAGCCTTCATCCCGCCGATCGGACCGGGAGGGTGGTTCACGCCGGAGCGTGCCGGATCCTCGACAGGCACCCCCTGCCACGCTAGGTCAGGCGCGCTGCTCACGCGTGCCATTCCAGCGCGCGCCAACGAGGGACCCGCGATGATCCAGGTCGGCGACCACCTGCCCCAGGCCACCTTCCGGGTGATCGGCCCCGAAGGCCCGATCGCGCGCACCACGGACGACGTGTTCAAGGGCCGGCGCGTGGTCCTGATCGGCGTGCCCGGCGCGTTCACCCCGAGCTGCCACCGCAATCACCTGCCGGGCTTCGTCACCCACAAGGACGCGATCCTCGGGCGCGGCATCGACGCCATTGCGGTGACGAGCGTCAACGACGTGTTCGTGCTCGACGCGTGGTCGAAGGCGAGCGGCGCCGAGGGGCTGGAATTCCTCGCCGACGGCAATGCCGATTTCGCCAAGGCCATCGGCCTGGAGATGGACGGCACGGGCTTCGGCCTCGGGATGCGCTCGAAGCGCTACTCGATGCTGGTCGAAGACGGCATCGTCCGGATCCTGAACGTCGAGGAGACGCCGTCGAAGGCGGAAGCCTCGGGAGCCGAGGCCCTGCTCAAGGTCCTCTGAGCGCATCGCGCACCGGATCGCCCTCTTAAGGCCACGTTCCATCGGCTTGTGTCGCCGGGCTTTGCCCGGAGACCGGCCCTGAGGACCGCATGGCCTTCCTGAACGACCTACCTATCGCCGAGCTGATCGCGAACTACGGCTACATCGCGATCTTCGTGATCATCACCCTCGAGAGCGCCGGGGTGCCGTGCCCGGGCGAGACGGTGCTGATCTCGGCCGCTGTCTATGCCGGCAGCACCGGCAACCTGAACATCGGCTTGGTCATCGCCGCGGCCGCGGGCGCGGCGATCCTCGGGGACAATGTCGGCTACTGGGCGGGGCGGCGCTGGGGCATGCCCCTGCTCCTGCGCTACGGCCACCTCATCGCCCTGGATCACGGGCGTCTCAAGCTCGGCCAGTACCTGTTTCGCCAGCACGGCGGCAAGATCGTGTTCTTCGGCCGCTTCACCGCGATGCTGCGCGCCTACGCGGCCCTGCTGGCCGGGGTGAACCGCCTGGACGCCCGGCGGTTCTTCGCCTTCAACGCCCTCGGCGGCATCGTCTGGGCCGGCAGCATGGGCATCGGGTCGTATTATTGCGGCCGCCAGATCGAACACATCGTCGGTCCGGTCGGCCTGACGCTGCTGGCTCTGGTGGTGTTCGGCGGCCTGGCCCTGTGGCTGTTCGTGCGCCGCCACGAGGCGCGCCTGCTCAATGAGGCGGAGATCGCCATCCCCGGCCCGCTCGCCTGACGCGTCACGCCTCCGCCAGGTCGATCGCGTCGAGGGCGTCGTGGTGCAGGAGGAGGACGCCGGTGGCCGTGGCGAGCCGGCGCGCCGCCGGCGTGAAGCCGGCATTCGAGACCACCGCGGCCCGATCCCCGGCCCAGTAGCGGAGCGCCGCGGCGGCCTCCTGCACGGCGGCGTTGCCGACGGGCTTGCTCAGCCGCTTGCACTGAACCACCAAGCGTAGGCCGTCCCGCACCGCGACGATGTCGGCGCCCTGGTCGCCGCTCGCCGGCGTCCGGTGCGCCCGCCATCCCGCCCGGGTCAGGCGGTCGGCACAGTAGCGCTCGTAAGCGAGCCCGTCCCCTGGTGCCTCGTCCTCCTCGGGCAGAGCCACAGCCGCCGCCTCGGCCTCCACGATCGCCAGCATCCGCGCGCGCTCCGAGAGGGCGAGGTCCGCGTAGCGCGAGGCGATCTGCGGCAGGATGGTCCGGTCCAGGAAATAGTCCCGCTCGCGCAGCCAGCCGTCCTCGATCCAGTTGCCGTAGGGGTCGCAGTAGCTCTCCTGGCGCCGCCGCAGCGCCAGCGTCTCGCCGTGCGCCCGGGCGATGCGCCGAACCCGGGCTCGGAAGCGGCGGCGGCGCCCAAGATGCCGGAGCAGGACAAGGATCAGGGCGAGTCCGGTCGCCGCCAGGGCCGGCGGGCCGTACCAGAGCCCGAAGGGAAGGCCGATCACGGCCGTCCAGAACAGGCGGGCGACGGGGCTGGGCTTGCCGGGCATCGGGTCTCGGGAGCGCTGACGGGCCTGTGACCCTCGCAAGCGCGGCTTGCCCGATACCTAACCCCGATCCGAAAGCTGTGGACGCGGACGCGCGCTCCTCAGACCTTCCGGCGCTGGTGGCCGAGGCCCATGCTCTTGGCGAGGCTGGACCGTGCGGCCGCGTAGTTCGGGGCCACCATCGGATAGTCTGGGGCGAGGCCCCATTTCTCCCGGTATTCCTCGGGCGTCATGTTGTAGTGCGTGCGCAGATGCCGCTTGAGCGACTTGAACTTCTTGCCGTCCTCCAGGCAGACGATGAAGTCGGGCTGGACCGAACGCCGGATCGGCACAGCCGGCCGCAGGTCCTCGGTCGGCGGGGCAGCCGGTTCGCCGAGACCGTGCAACGTCGCGTGAATGGCCGCGATGAGGCTGGGCAATTCCGGCGCGGGCACCGGATTGTTGCTCACGAAGGCCGACACGATGTCGACGGACAGCGCGAGATAGTCCGGTTGCCCTTCACCCGTGGCGTCCATCCCAAAACCTCCTCTCGATCCCGGCGAGCCACCGCCCGTCGGAGGGGCGGCCAGCCGGAATCTGTCTCTGCTCGACCCGATACAGGGTAGTTAATGAGCAGTTACTATGGTGATACGAATTTAATGGCAAGACCAATTTACACGCGCCCACAACTGACGTCTTAGGATGGATAAACGGTGCTGGATATTGGACAAATGGACGTTGCGGGCCGTGCCTCTGGTCGGTCGGCCGGTTTCCGAGTGCCGGTCGACGGTCGGGTGTTGCATGCGCGTCTGAGCGCGCCATCTGGCATCCGCGTCTGAGCGCGCCATCTGAGAGGACGGTGAGCGCGCGCTGCGCCGCGTTCGACCCGACATGAGCGAGGGGGACCAGATGCGTGCCGGCACGAACGGCCTGCGGGACCTCATCCCGTGACGGCGGTACCGTGAGCCGCCGGCCGTGAGCACCTACCGGTTCGACAAGCTGCTCGCGCCCCGCTCGATCGCCCTGGTCGGGGCGGTGGCGCGCCCCGGCTCCCTGGGGCGCAGCGTGCTGGACAGCCTGCGCGGCGCGGGCTTTCCCGGCACGATCATGCCGGTCCAGCCCGACCACGCGATCGTCGAGGGCCTGCCCTGCGTGCCGCAGGTCGCGGATCTGCCCGCCATTCCCGACCTCGTCCTGATCGCGGTGCCGCCCCCCAGCGTCCCCGAGGTCGTCGCGCAGGCCGCCGCGATCGGTGCGGGGGCCGCCGTGATCCTCACGGCCCGGCTCGGATCCGGGCCGGACGATCCCGGACCGGTCGCCCACCGGATCGCCCGCGCGCATGGCCTGCGCCTGCTCGGCCCCGACAGCGCCGGCCTCGCGGTTCCGGGCGCCCGGCTCAATGCCAGCCTGTTCGCCGCAGCGCCCGAGGCCGGCGACCTCGCCCTCGTCTCGCAATCCGGCACGGTCGCGGCTGCCATCGTCGCGTGGGGGGCGCGGCACGGGACGGGGTTCTCGGCGGTTCTGTCGCTCGGCAGCGTGCTCGACATCGGCGTGGCCGATTGCCTCGACCACTTCGCCGCGGATTTTCGCACCCGCGCGATCCTGCTCTGCCTCGACCGGGTCGCGGATGCCCGTCGCTTCATGTCGGCTGCCCGCGCGGCCGCCCGGGCCAAGCCCGTCGTGGTGCTGCGGGCCGGGCGGCACCGTTCGGATACGCGTGCCGCCGCCACCCATACCGGCGCCCTGGCCCGTCCGGACGCGGTCTACGCGGCGGCGTTCCGGCGGGCCGGCCTGCTGGCCGTGCCGGACCTCGACGCGATGTTCTCGGCTGTGGAGACCCTGGGGCGCCAGCGGCCGTTTCCGGGCCACCGGCTCGCGATCGTGTCGAACGGTCGCGGCATCGGCCTCCTCGCCGCGGACCGGCTGATCGAGCGGTCCGGCACCCTGGCGGTGCCCGCCGAAACGGAGGACCGCGCCGCCGGCAACCCCCTCGATCTGGGCATCGACGCGGCCGGGCCGGCCTTCGCGACCGCGCTCGCGCCGCTGCTGACCGACCGGTCGAGCGACGCCGTCCTGGCGATCCACGTGCCCACCATCCGTTCGGAGGCGGCTGCGGTGGCCGGTGCCATCGCCGAGACGGTCAAGGCCGCCCGCGCCGGCCAGACCCGCAAGAAGCCGGTCTTCGCGGTCTCGCTGGGGGATGCGGAAGCGGGGCGCGAGGCCTTCGCGCAGGCCGGGATTCCGCATTTCACCACCGACTCTGAGGCGATCGAGGGCTTCCTGCACCTCGTGCGCTACCGCGAGGCGCAGGACGACCTGATGCGGACGCCCGACTCGCTGCCGCGCGACTTCTCCCCCGACACGGCGCGCGCCCGCTCGATCATCGCCGGCGCCCTGCGGCAGGGGGCCGCCTGGCTCGACCCGCTGGCGGTGACCGGCCTCTTGGAGGCCTACGGGATCCCGACCGTTCCGATCACGCTGGCCCCCGACAAGGACGCGGCGGCCGCCGCCGCGTGGCCGATCATCGCGGCGGGCGGCACGGTGGCGCTCAAGGTCGTCTCGCCGGACGTGGTGCACAAATCCGACATCGGCGGCGTCCATCTCGACCTGACCAGCGAGGCCGATGTCCGCGCGGCCGCGGGCCGCATCCTGGCCCGTGCCCGCCGCGAGCGACCCGACGCCCGGGTGACCGGCTTCGCCGTGCAGCCGATGATCCGCCGCGGGCAGCGCCGCGAACTGATCGCGGGGCTCGCCGAGGATGCGGTGTTCGGCCCCGTGGTGGTCTTCGGCCGCGGCGGCACCGCCGTGGAGGTCATCGACGACCGGGCGCTGGGACTGCCGCCATTGGACCTGACTCTGGCGCGCGACCTCATCGCCCGCACCCGGGTCGCGCGGCGCCTCGAGGCCTACCGCGACGTGCCCGCCTCCGACCTCGGGGCGATCGCGCTGACGCTGGTGAAGCTGTCCCAGCTCGCCGCCGACCTGCCGCAGGTGCGCGAACTCGACATCAACCCGCTCCTGGCCGACGAGACCGGCGTGCTGGCGCTCGACGCGCGGGTCCGGATCGGGCGCGCCGAGCAGGGCAAGAGCGGACGCGGCCACCCGCGCTTTGCGATCCGGCCCTATCCGGCGGAATGGGTCCGGACGCTCAACCTCAAGAACCGGACGGTGCGGGTACGCCCGGTGCGCCCCGAGGACGAAGGCCTGTTCCTGACCTTCTTCAAGGGTCTCGACCCGGAGGACCTGCGGCTGCGGTTCTTCGGTCCGGTGCGCGAGTTCAGCCACGCCTTCCTGGCCCGTCTGACCCAGCTCGACTACGCCCGGGCCATCGCCTTCGTGGCCACCGAGATCGATCCGGCGGGGGGCGAGCGGATGCTCGGGGCCGTGCGGCTGCACGCCGACGCCAACCATGAGAGCGGCGAATACGCCATCGCGGTGGGCCGCGACGCCCGCGGGACCGGCCTCGCCTTCGCCCTGATGCGCCTGATGATCGACTGGGCGCGCTCCGAAGGGATCGGCCGGGTCGAGGGGACRGTGCTGGCCGAGAACCGGCCGATGCTGGCGGTCTGCCGGCGCCTCGGCTTCGCGCAGGGGCGCGACCCGGACGATCCCGGCCTCGTCAAGGTGCGCCTCGACCTCGCCGTGACCTAGAGCCGTTCCCGATCGTGCTGCACCGGTTTGGAAGGACGGCGACGCCGGTCGCGAGGGCCGCGCCCCCCTCCCGACTCGATCGGCAACGGCTCCAGCCGAGGATCGGGGAAGCCCACCCGTTCCGGCTGCGCCGGCTCACGCCCGTGGGGGAGGGCAGGCCGGCCCTCGACCGGCCGGTGGGGCGCCCCGGACGGAGCATTCCCAGGCGGCTCTGAGGGCTCGGACGCAGTGACTTCGCGGCCGCTGTCGTTTGGACCGAGGCGCTAGCGGACCGGCTCGACGGCTTCCAACGCCCGATGTTCGGCCGCGGGACTGACCGGACCGGGCTTCTTCGATGCGGGCTTGGCCGTCGCAACCGGCACGGCGGCGGGCTTCGCTTCGGCGGCGGCGTGGGGCCGGGGTGCGGCGGGGCCGGCGGCTGCCGGCTTCGCGG
>NZ_JBFUGA010000035.1:0-48600 GCF_056403155.1 Methylobacterium sp. P3_A11 | reverse complement strand
GGGCGGGGCCGACCAGCGAGGGGCCGCCGGCCGCGAAGGCTGCGGCGGCGGCGCCGGTCGCCGCGAAGCCGCTTTTCAGGAACGCGCGCCGCTCCGGTTCCAGATCCCGCCGGAACCGGCGGCGGTGCTCCTCGAAGTCATGGCAGGTCGGATCGTCGCCCGCGCACATGGCGTCATCTCCCGGCGTTCTGGTATCCCCGGGAACGGGCAAGCAAATCGACGGCCACGCGCGCGGCCGCCGACCCGGCCGGTCTATGCGGAGATCATTCCGGCCCCGCTCTCGCCGGTGGCGACCGGGATGGCCTCGTCCGCCTGGGCCTCGACAACCGCCGCGGCCGTGACGTTGACGATGCCGCGGGCGGTCACCGAGGGCGTCAGGATGTGGGCTGGCTTGGCCGGACCGATCAGCAGCGGCCCCACCGGGAGCGCGTCCGCCAGCACCTTGGCGAACTGGAAGGCGATGTTGGCCGCGTCGAGGTTGGGAAAGATCAGCACGTTGGCCGCGCCCTTGAGGCGAGAGCCCGGCAGCACGCGATCGCGCACCATCTCGTTCAGGGCCGAATCGGCCTGCATCTCGCCGTCGACCATCAGGTCGGGATCGCGCCGCTGCAGGAGCGCGAGGGCGTCGCGCATCTTCATCGCGGAGGGTGAGTCCGACTGGCCGAAATCGGAGTGGCTCAGCAGCGCGATCTTCGGCGTCATCCCGAAGCGGCTGACATGGCTGGCGCAGGCCTGCGCCACGTCCGCGATCTCCTCGGCGGTGGGGTTCTGGCGAACATGGGTGTCGGCCAGGAAGTAGGCGCCGTTATGGGTCACCACGAGGCTCATGGCCGCGCATTGCTCCACGCCGGGTGCGAGCCCGATCACGTCGCGGATGATGCGCAGCCGGGTCTCGAACCGGCCCTCCAGGCCGCAGATCAGGGCGTCGGCCTCGCCGCGGCGCACCGCGATGGCCCCGATCACGGTGTTGTTGGTGCGCACCAGCGTGCGGGCCGCGTCCGGCGTAATGCCGCGCCGGCCCGCGACCTCGAGGTAGGTCTGCACGTAGGCGCGGTAGCGCGGATCGTCCTCGGGATCGATCAGCTCGAAGTCGCGGCCGTGCTCGATCGACAGGCCGAAGCGCTTCAGCCGGGTCTCCACAACCCGCGGACGGCCGACCAGGATCGGCCGCGCGACCTTGTCCTCGACGATCGCCTGGACGGCGCGGAGCACCCGCTCGTCCTCGCCCTCCGCGTAGATCACCCGCTTGGGCTCGCTCTTCGCCTTCGAGAACAGCGGCTTCATGATCAGGCCCGAGCGGTGCACGAACCGGTCGAGGCTGTCGACGTAGGCGTCGAGGTCGGCGAGGGGCCGGCCGGCCACGCCCGAATCCATGGCGGCCTTGGCCACGGCCGGGGCGATGCGCAGGATCAGCCGCGGGTCGAAGGGGCTCGGGATCAGGGATTTCGGCCCGAAAGGCCGGGCCTCGCCACCATAGGCCCGGGCGACCACGTCCGAGGTGGTCTCGTGGGCCAGACCCGCGATCGCCTTCACGGCGGCCTTCTTCATCTCCTCGTTGATCTTGTGGGCGCCGACATCCAGCGCGCCGCGGAAGATGTACGGGAAGCACAGGACGTTGTTGACCTGGTTCGGGAAATCCGACCGGCCGGTGCAGATCATCGCGTCCGGCCGCTCCTTCTCGGCCAGATCCGGCATGATCTCCGGGTAGGGGTTGGCGAGCGCCATGATCAGCGGCTTCTCGGCCATCTCCTTGAGGTATTCGGGCTTCAGGACGCCGCCGGCCGAGAGGCCGATGAACACGTCCGCGCCCGGGATGACCTCCGCGAGCGTCCGCTTGTCGGTCTCCTGGGCGTAGACGTCCTTCCAGCGGTCCATCAGCTCCGGGCGGCCCTTGTAGACCACGCCCTTGATGTCGGTGACCGTGATGTTCTCACGGGTGGCGCCGAGCGAGACGAGGAGGTTCAGGCAGGCGAGCGCCGCCGCGCCCGCTCCGGAGGTGACGATCCGGACGTCGGAGAGCGTCTTGCCGGCGAGTTCCAGGCCGTTGAGGACGGCCGCGGCCACGATGATCGCGGTGCCGTGCTGGTCGTCGTGAAAGACCGGGATGTTCATCCGAGCCCGGCACTGCTCCTCGACCTCGAAGCACTCCGGAGCCTTGATGTCCTCGAGGTTGATGCCGCCGAAGGTCGGCTCCAGGGCGCAGACCACGTCGACGAGCTTGGACACGTCCTTCTGGTCGACCTCGATGTCGAAGACGTCGATGCCGGCGAACTTCTTGAACAGGACCGCCTTGCCCTCCATCACGGGCTTGGACGCCAGCGGGCCGATATCGCCCAGGCCGAGCACGGCCGTGCCGTTGGAGAGCACCGCCACGAGGTTCTGGCGGATCGTGAGGGTCGCGGCCTCCTGCGGATCGTCGTAGATCGCCATGCAGGCCGCCGCCACGCCGGGGGAATAGGCCAGGGCGAGGTCGCGCTGGTTGCCCAGCGGCTTCGTCGCCTGGATCTCCAGCTTTCCGGGCTTGGGCAGGCGGTGGTAGACGAGCGCCCCGGCCTTGAGGTCCTCGGACATGTTATCGGCCATCGCCCACGCTCCCGCTCACCTGCTTTTCCGAGGACGACGCGGTCGCGCATCGCACCGGTCCGCGTCGTGATCGGTCTGTTGCACCGGCTGCGCAGGGGGCGCAACCCGCACAACGAGACCCGGATCCACCTCGCCAAGCTGGCGAGGACCTACGGCTTCTCCATAGGCGCTTATTCGTACGGGCGTCCAAAAGTCCGCTTCCCGGAGAGCGGCCGGCGGCTGACGATCGGCCGCTATTGTTCCATCGCCGACAAGGTCGAGATCCTGCTCGGCGGCGACCACCGGTTGGACTGGGTTTCCACCTACCCGTTCGCCGCGATGCGCGGTCTGTTCCCGGAGGCGCGGGCGCCGGAGGATTACCACGCCTCCCGGGGCGACGTGGTGATCGGGCACGATGTCTGGCTCGGGTCCGGCTGCATGATCCTCTCGGGGGTCACGATCGGGCACGGGGCCGTGGTGGCGGCCCGCGCCGTGGTCACCCGCGACGTGCCCGCCTACGCGGTGGTGGCGGGCAATCCCGCGCGGGTGGTGCGGCACCGGTTCGACGCGGCGACCGCGGAGGCCCTGGTGGCGGCGGCGTGGTGGGACCTGCCGCACGCCGACGTGACGCGGCTGGTGCCCCTGCTGCAGGGCGGCGACGCGCCGTACCTGATCGCGGCAGCGGCCGCCGTTGCAGGCGAGCAGGGGATTGCGTAATCCGCGGCCCATCTTCGCCGCTCACGCAGAACTGAGAGCCTGACCATGTCCGATCCCGCGCTGCCCGACCGCCTCTCGGTCAACCCCGACAGCCCATATTACGATGCGACCCTGCTCGAGCGTGGCGTCGGCATCCGCTTCAAGGGCGTCGAGAAGACCAACGTCGAAGAATATTGCGTGAGCGAGGGCTGGGTGCGCCTCTCGGCCGGCAAGACCCTCGACCGCGCCGGCAACCCGATGACGGTGAAGCTGAAGGGCACGGTGGAGCCGTACCTGCGCGACGCGGCGGACGCGGGCTGAGATCCACGCCGGCTCATCGCTCCAGCGGGAAGGGGGTGGGCTCCCAATAGGGCTCCAGCTCCGTTCCCCGGACGTTGGCCGCCTCCCATGCGTGCAGGATCTTGGCCAGCGCCGGGCGATCGCCGGCCATGAGCGGTTCCGCAACCGCGGCGAGCTGCACCTGCCATTGATGCGGGCGCGACCCCGGCGGGAACGACTTACCGGCGTGCCAGGGTTGTTGTTCGTGCCAGATTCTTCGAGCGGCATCGAGGTCGCCGGCCGCGATGTGGACGATCATGCGGTCTTCGTGGGGCTCGTCGCGGATTTGATGGGGCCTTGGCGGCAGCGTCGCGTAGCCTTCCGGCGTTCCATAGAATGCCAGTTTCGGAAGCGCGACGTCTTCCAGTACCGCAATGACCTCTGGTATCATCGTGGAGTCAGACCAGCGCCAGAATTTCTCTGCGGACGTAACAGGCCTTGCCAACCCTTCGAAGTATGTGCCGATGGCAATATCCCCGCGCAGTCCTGCAAGATAGAGTGCCGTTAAAACCAGCCGTGGCCAGCAACAATCTGGGTCGGAGCAACGCTCGATAAGGATGCCACGGGCGATATGATGAACAGGCGCTACAACCAAGTAACGGCCGCCTGCCTGCTTGAGATTTGAATGATTTTTCTTCAATATTTGAAATATCGGACGGACTTGGCGAGCGTTCGTCATGCCATTGGCTTTATCTGAATTAGAATATATCGAAGGATACCCGGGTAGCGCCTCTGTACGACGGTGGCAACATCGATTGCACGTGGTCCTCGGAGGTGCGCGTCTCCGGTCTTGTGATCGTATACACAGACGGTCGATGGTTGTGAATGCTCAAGCACGTCTAGCCGGATTGTTCCGCGTGCGCCATACTTACCATCTGCGCCCGACGTGGCATCGTAGGACGTCTCAGCCAATAAATTGGGATCATTTTTGGAATTTATAATGCCAGAAATGCCAGCGTGGACCTTATTGCCAAAATCCCTTCCGTCGAAGTAGTTGCCAGACGCCCTTACATCAGCAGCCACGGAATCCGCTATAGCCTGTACCTCCCGATTACGCGGACATAGTTGATCCAACTCGGATTGTCCGATGGCCCCGACCCACATGGCTCGATCGTCGTAGGCATCACCTGGAATGTACTCACTCGCTGGCGCAGTAAAAATAGCCTTGCGATTATCTGTGTTCCTTCCAGACAGAACCGAAAAGAGCGACCCCGCCGCATCAAGCGTTCTCGCGAAGCGCCGCGCCAGGTCATCGTCTGGGCGCGGCCGGCTTCGGGCCGGTTGGACGAAGGCCTCCGGTTCCGCCCCATCCTGCGTGAGTACGCTTCGCGCCAGGATCTCGCCGCTGTCGCCGTCGCGGATCGTCTGGGTGAGACCTGACGTCTCGAAGACCGTGCGCGTGCCGTCCGGTCCGGTGACCGTATGCTGCTCGTCCCATTCCGTGTGCGGTCTGGCTCGGATCCGGATCGAGAGAACCCGCGACCCATCTCCGAGGACCGCGTCTTCTGTTTGCGATTGCGCCGCGGACGCACCGTCGGCGCCGTCCGAAGTCCAGCGGCCGCCATCGGACTGCCCGGCCGGTGCGCGCGGCTGGTCGGGTCGGTACTTGCGGTTCAAGACCCGCTCTAACCGGATCAGCTTGACGCCGACCGCGAGGCCCGAGAGTTCGGCGCGGAGAATCGCAATCTCCCGAGCATGACGATCCGTGATCACGCGCGCCATCGGCCCTACCCTCCGCTCGGACAAAATGCCTAGCTTTGGCGGCCGTTTATGTCAATGTTTTCCTATTGTCCGGTCCTTCGATCTTCCTCTGCAAGGCTTGCGGTCGCGCGAGCCGCATAGTCCCGAAGGGCCGCCGCGATCATCGCCTCGATCTGGCCGGCCCGTTTCGGCACCGCCACGACGAGGCTGGTCGCGACCTCGGGATGGGTCCGTCGCTGCCGCGGGCGGCGCGCATGGTTGGACAGACGAAGGGTGGCGTCCTGGCCCGGACGCGCGAGGTAGAGGCTGTCGCCGCGCTCGTTCCGGGCGACGACCGTGAAACCTTGGGCCTCCAGCAGCCTCGCTGCCAGCGCCAAGGCGGCGGCAGGCGGGAGCGGCCTGTCGGGATCGCTCACGGTCCCGCCGGCTCAATCGTGCCCAGGCGTCGCCGCCCGAGCGCCCGCGCCTTCAGCGCCAGGGCCGGCCGCTCGACCCCGTACCAGGACAGGGCCGCCACCGGCAGCGTCACCGCGAGGGCAGGGGCGAGCAGCGCGACTCCGGAGGCCTCCGGCCACAGGGCGTGCAGGGTCTGCTGCACCGGCCAGCCATAGAGATAGGTCCCGTAGGACAGGTCGGCCGACGGATCGAACGGCCTGAGGGCCATCGGCCCGAGGGCGAGCCAGATCACGCCGTAGGCCTCGGCCAGGAACAGCAGGGCCGGGTAGGCCGGCGTCCGCGCGAGAACGACCGCGCCGAAGGCCAGGCAGGCGAGGGCGGCGGCCGAGACCCGCAGCCGGTCGCGCCACAGATAGAGCCCGGCCCCCGCCGCGAAGATCAGCGGCAGGCGCAGGGCTGTCTCGGTGCCTTTCGCGAGTTCGGATCCCCGCAGGCCGGTCACGACCGACAGGGCCAGCGCCAGCCCGGCCACGATCAGGACCGCCGACCAGCGTCGCCGGAGCAGGCCGCTCAAGGCGGCGGCGAGAACCCCGAGGTAGCACAGCACCTCATACTTCAGCGTCCAGACCGTTCCGAGCGGTGCCCGGTAGGGGTTGGCCTCGAAGACTCCGGGGAGGGCGGCGTTGCTCTTGAAGGTCGTCAGGGTTCCGCGAATGAAGGACCACACACCCGGGTCTCGCAGATAGTCGGCGACCGGCAGGCGGGTGAGCGCCGCACCTAGCCCCAGGGACACCACCAGCGTCGCGGCCACGAGCCCCGGCACGATGCGCAGGGTCCGGGCGATGACGTAGTCGCGGATCCCGCGGCGGTCGCAGCTCATGGTGACGAGGAAGCCCGACACGGCGAAGAAGCCGTTCACCGCGTGCTCGCCGAGGGTGTAGCCGGTGAAACCGGCCAGGGGCTCGTCGCCGGCCGCGCCGGTCGCGACGCTGAAGGCGTGGGACACGACGACCGCGAGGGCCAGGGCCAGCCGCAGGCCGGTGAAGCCGTTGCGCCCACGCTCGAGCGCGGCCGCGATCGTCGGCGCCGTCATTCCGTCAGGCCCTCGCGGGTCAGCGCGTCGCGGCCGCGCAGGAAGGCGAGGGCGCCCGCCGCGGAGCCGCCATAGCGCTCGAGACCCGCCCGACGCAGGACCAGGGCGGAGAGCAGGACTTTCGGCAGGTTGGTCATCAGGGCCGCGATGCTCGGATCCGGCAGGCCGTATTTGCGGCTGACATAGGCCCGTGACCACGCTTGGTGCCAGCGGGACCGGAAGACCCGCCCCGGCTCCGGCGCCGACGATCGGCCGCGCCCGTGCAGCGCCGTCGCGGCGTGGACATGGACCAGTGCCCGGCCGGCCTCGGCGACGCGGCGGCACAGGTCGTCATCCTCGTAGAACAGGAAGATGTTCTCGTCGAAGCCGCCGAGATCCAGGAACAGGGCGCGGGGCATCATCAGGCAGGCCCCGGAGAGGAACGGGGCGCAGGCATCGCCCTGCGGCAGCGCGAGCCGGCCGCCGGGATTCCCGAGATGGGGCGCCAGGAGGGAGCGCGCCTGGAAGAAGAAGCGCCCGTCGGGTTCGACGAGGCGCGGAGCCAGGATGCCGGCATCCGGCCAGGTCCGGGCCGCGTCCAGGAGGGCATCCACGGCCCCGGGGTGCAGCACAACGTCCGGATTGACGATCAGGACATGCTCGGCGGTCTCGGCCGCACGGACGCCCCGGTTGTTCGCGCGACCGTAGCCCTCGTTCCGGGCATTGCGGATCACCTGCGCGCCGGCGGCCTCCGCGACGGCCGCGGAGGCGTCCCGGCTGGCATTGTCTACCACGATCGCCGGCACGTGCTGGCCGGCGAGCGCCGCGAGGCAGGCGGGCAGGACGTCGGCGCTGTCGTGGGCGACGACGATCGCGACGAGGCTCGCCACCGCGCGGCAGGTCTATCGACGCCTCAGGCCTTCTTCTCGGGCAGGTTGAGCCGGATGTGCAGCTCGCGCAGCTGCTTGGGCGTCGCCTCGGAGGGCGCGCCCATCATCAGGTCCTCGGCGCGCTGGTTCATCGGGAACAGCACCACCTCGCGGATGTTCGGCTCGTTGCACAGGAGCATGACGATGCGGTCGACGCCCGGCGCGATGCCGCCGTGCGGCGGGGCGCCCATGCGCAGGGCATTGAGCATGCCCCCGAATTTCTGCTCCAGCACCTCGTGGCCGTAGCCCGCGATGGCGAACGCCTTCTCCATCACGTCCGGACGGTGGTTACGGATCGCCCCGGAGGACAGCTCCACGCCGTTGCAGACGATGTCGTACTGGAACGCCTTGATGCCGAGGATCCGCTTGGTGTTCGGGCCGTTCTCGTCCTCGGAAGCCAGGGCATCGAGGTCGAGCGCCAGGAACTCCTCGCGGTCGATATTGGGCATCGAGAACGGGTTGTGGGAGAAGTCGATCCGCTTCTCCTCCTCGCTCCACTCGTACATCGGGAAGTCGGTGATCCAGCAGAAGGCGTACTGGTCCTTGTCGCAGAGGCCCAGCTCGTCGCCGATGCGGATCCGCGCCTTGCCGGCGAGGCCGGCCGCCTTGCCCTCGGTGCCAGCGGAGAAGAACACCGCGTCGCCGGCCTTGGCGCCGGCCCTCTCGGCGATCAGCTTCTGAACGTCGGCCGGAATGAACTTGGCGATCGGCCCCTTGCCGGAGAGCTGCCCGTTTTCCTCTTCGAACACGATGTAGCCGAGACCCGGCGCGCCCTCGGACCGCGCCCAGTCGTTGAGCTTGTCGAAGAACGAACGCGGCTGAGACGCCGCACCGGTCGCCGGGATCGCCCGGACCACGCCGCCCCCGGCAATCACGCCCTTGAACGCCTTGAAGGCCACGTCCTCGCGGGCGAAGGCGTCCGTGACGTCGGCGATGATCAACGGGTTGCGCAGGTCCGGCTTGTCGACGCCGTATTTCAGCATCGAATCGGCGTAGGTGATGCGCGGGAACGCCTGCGTGACGCGCTTGCCCTCGGCAAAGTCGTCGAAAACGCCGCGCAGGACCGGCTCCACCGCCTGGAACACGTCCTCCTGGGTGACGAAGCTCATCTCGATGTCGAGCTGGTAGAACTCGCCCGGCGAGCGGTCGGCCCGGGCGTCCTCGTCGCGGAAGCAGGGCGCGATCTGGAAATAGCGGTCGAAGCCCGCGATCATCGTGAGCTGCTTGAACTGCTGCGGCGCCTGCGGGAGCGCGTAGAACTTGCCCGGATGGACGCGCGACGGCACGAGGTAGTCGCGGGCGCCCTCGGGGGACGACGCGGTCAGAATCGGCGTCTGGAACTCGAAGAACCCACCCTCGCGCATCCGGCGGCGGAGCGAATCGATGATCGCGCCGCGCTTCATGATGTTGGCGTGCAGCTTCTCCCGCCGCAGGTCGAGGAAGCGGTACCGGAGCCGCGTCTCTTCAGGATATTCGAGGTCGCCGAACACCGGCAGCGGCAGCTCGCCCGCCGGACCCAGCACCTCCAGGTCGTCGATGTAGACCTCGACCGCGCCCGTCGGCAGCTCGGCATTCTCGGTACCGGCCGGCCGGGTGCGGACGCGGCCGTCGATCCGCACCACCCATTCCGAGCGCACCCCCTCGGCCGCCTTGAAGGCCGGCGAGTCGGAATCCACCACGCACTGCGTCAGGCCGTAATGGTCGCGCAGGTCGATGAACAGCACGCCCCCGTGGTCGCGGATGCGGTGGCACCAGCCGGAGAGGCGGACGCTCTGCCCGACGTCGGACGGGCGGATCGCCCCGCAGGTGTGGGAACGGTAACGGTGCATGTCGGGCTACTTCTCTGGGAAGGCCGGCACCATTCACGCGAGGCCCCCCAAGTCAAGCGCGGGACGCACAAGGCGGCGCCGAATGCCGATCCGGAACCGCCCGCCGGCCTACCGGTCGGGCCGTCCCATCCCCATATCATGTCCATGAACGACAACGCTTTTTCCCGCCCGTCGCGAACCGCCGGGCCGCCGCGGTCGACGTCCGTATCGGGATGGCGGACATTGCCGCTCACGGGTGACTTCGACATCGTCTACGAGGATGCGGCCGGCGCCTGGAGCAGCCGGTCCCTCGACGCGCGGGAACTCAGGCTCGGCCCGGGGCGGACGCTGCTCGGCGGTCTCGATCGACGGCGCGGAGGCTACCGGGGATTCCGGGTCGACCGGATCCGCCGCCTCGTCGACAGGGCCACCGGCGAGCGCATCGAGACGGGAATCCTCGACAGACTTCTCAAGTGTGCAGAGCTACAGCGTCGCGCCGACGCGTCGCGGATCCGTCGGCAGGCGCGCGCGCGCCGGACGGCGGCGGTTGCGGCTTTGGGGTGAGGACAACAGGTCGACGATGACAGGAAACGCGCGAAAGATGGGGACCTTCCCGGGCGCGGCTCCCCATGGGCGTCGCGGTTGCGTATAGGCGGTCCATGGACCTGATCACCACCACTGACGCGCTGCGCCAGATCTGCTCTCGCCTCGCCGAGCAACCCTTCGTGACCGTCGACACGGAGTTCATGCGCGAGACGACATACTATCCGAAGCTCTGCCTGATCCAGATGGCGGCGCCGGACGGTACGGGCGTGCTCGTCGACCCCCTGGCTCCGGGGATCGACCTCGACCCGTTCATCGCGCTGATGGCCGACGAGCGCACGGTGAAGGTGTTCCACTCCGCCCGGCAGGATCTGGAGATCATCTGGTTGATGGGCGGGATCCTCCCGCACCCGTTCTTCGACACGCAGGTCGCCGCCATGGTGTGCGGCTACGGCGATTCCGTATCGTACGAGCAGCTCGTCAACGACGTCGCCAAGGCGAAGATCGACAAGTCGTCCCGCTTCACCGACTGGTCGCGGCGCCCCCTCTCGGACGCGCAGCTGACCTACGCGCTGTCGGACGTCACCCACCTGGTGAAGGTCTACGAGGTTCTCGTCGCCGAGTTGCTGCGCACCGATCGCGGGGCCTGGCTCGACGAGGAGATGGCGGTGCTGACCTCTCCCGAGACCTACCGCGCCGATCCCGCGCAGGCGTGGCGGCGTCTCTCAGGGCGGATGCGCAAGCCCCGCGAGATCGCCGTCCTGATGGAAGTGGCGGCTTGGCGCGAGAGCGAGGCGCAGGCGCGCAACGTTCCGCGCGGGCGCGTCCTGAAGGATGAGGCGGTCATCGATATCGCCTCGGCGGCACCGCGGAATGCCGAGGCGCTCGGGCGGTTGCGCACGATCCCGGCGGGCTTCGAGCGATCCCGGACGGGCGCCGACATCGTTGCGGCGGTGGAGCGCGGGCTCGCCCGCGACACCGGTTCCGTCCAGATGCCCGAGCGCGTCCGCCGGAGCGGAGGCAACGGCGCGATCGTCGAACTTCTGAAGGTCCTGCTGAAAGCGGTCTGTGAGGCCGAGGGCGTCGCGCCCAAGATCATCGCCACCGTCGACGATCTGGAGGCGGTGGCCGACGATGACGGGGCCGCAGTGCCGGCCCTGCAGGGATGGCGCCGGACGCTGTTCGGCGAAAAGGCTCTGGCTCTGAAGCAGGGCCGGCTGGCGCTCTCGGTCGAGGCCGGGCGCATCGTGGTCCGGGCGCCCCAGGCGGAGCCGGTGGTCGCAAGCGCCGGCGCGGAAGGCTGACAACACCCCGGCGGTGGCGGAACGGTTACCAGTGCCGGGCGTGACTCGGTGGGGCAGCGGGATTAAATGGCAATAGGATTGCCGCTTATTCCCGCCCTTGCGTCCCGCGTATGTTCGAACCGAACGAGATTCTGAAGACGTTGACCGGCCGCGGTCTCGTCTCGGCGGAGGGTTGCGAACCCGTTCGCGTTCGCTACCGAATCGTCGTGGAGCGGCGTGACGATGGTGTCGTGGCTTACGGCAACTTGTACGGTAGTCACGCCGGACTGCGCCCGGTCTGGCTCGAGCCCGATGCGCAGCTCCGCCTGTCCAGCGGCCGCCGTCTGAACATTTCCATGACCGATCTGGTTGGCGATGTCGCGGAATTCGAAAGCACGGGTCCGGTTGGAGCCCTGTGAGTCGGCCTCGGACCGTCCGGGGCGCCGCGACGGGTGTCGAGCGCAGCCTGCTCCTTCTGTGAGCACGAACGCCGGACCGTCCGCCGAACCGATCGGGACGATTCGGCAATTTGACGCGCCCCCACCGCGCAGGAGCGCCCGGATCAAGGGCTAAAGAGCATGCGGCGACTGGGCGCACAGGGGGGATCCGGGAGAATTCGGCAAGGCGCTGCTGTCACGCCGCCTTGCACTGCACGCGCTCAGCCGCCCACGCTCGCTAGATCCCGGCCTCGCTCCGCCGCGCCGGCACGCAAATCGCGCATGCATGCACCAAGCAAAGGCCCGAAGACTGCAAGTCCTGCATGGACAGAGTGCGTCGCCCCGCTCCAACAGTGATCAGAACCGCAAAATCGTTTGTGCATCGCAGCATTTCTTTTCGCAGGGCGATGACATTCTTCATCCTTTTGTCACGCGAAAAGAAGCTTTCACCGTCTGCCCACAGGCCTCGAACAGCGAGTTGACGGCGCTCAAAAATCTCTTAAGGTCCGGGCAAGCCTCGGTTTCGAGGGAGCCGCCTCAGGGATGGCGGTTCCTGGCTAGGGGATCTGTAGATCTCCTCGAAGTCCACTATGCCCGCTACCGAGGCGTCCATCCCTGTCGCAAACAGTCAGGTCGGAGTCCGAGCGACGCCATTCTCTTCGCGCGCCGCAAGAACTCTCAAGACTTGTCGGAGGAACCCATGAGAGCGGTACATCTCCTTGCGCTCGGCGCAGGTGTCGCGGCCGTCGCCGCGCCGGCGCTGGCCAACGAAAGCGTCATGAAGGGCATCGCCAACCCGGCGGAACAGGTTCTTCAGACGGTCGACTACGCGAATACGCGCTACTCGAAGCTCGACCAGATCAACGCCAAGAACGTCAAGGATCTCCAGGTTGCCTGGACGTTCTCGACCGGCGTTCTGCGTGGGCACGAGGGCTCGCCGCTCGTGGTCGGCAACGTCATGTATGTGCACACGCCGTTCCCGAACATCGTGTACGCCCTTGACCTCGACCATGAGGCGAAGATCCTCTGGAAGTACGAGCCGAAGCAGGATCCGTCCGTGATCCCGGTCATGTGCTGTGACACGGTCAACCGTGGTCTGGCCTACGCCGACGGCGCCATCCTCCTGCACCAGGCTGACACCACCCTCGTGTCGCTCGACGCCAAGACCGGCAAGGTCAACTGGTCGGTCGTGAACGGCGACCCGAAGAAGGGCGAGACCAACACCGCCACGGTTCTGCCCGTGAAGGACAAGGTCATCGTCGGCATCTCGGGCGGCGAGTTCGGCGTGCAGTGCCACGTCACCGCCTACGACCTGAAGACCGGCAAGAAGGTGTGGCGCGGCTACTCCGAGGGTCCGGACGATCAGATGCTGATCGACCCGGAGAAGACCACCTCTCTCGGCAAGCCCGTCGGCAAGGACTCCTCGCTGAAGACCTGGGAAGGCGATCAGTGGAAGACCGGCGGCGGCTGCACCTGGGGCTGGTTCTCGTACGACCCCAAGCTCGACCTGATGTACTACGGCTCGGGCAACCCCTCGACCTGGAACCCCAAGCAGCGTCCGGGCGACAACAAGTGGTCGATGACCATCTGGGCGCGTAACCCGGATACCGGCGTCGCCAAGTGGGTCTACCAGATGACCCCCCACGACGAGTGGGACTACGACGGCATCAACGAGATGATCCTCACGGATCAGAAGGTTGACGGCAAGGATCAGCCGCTCCTGACCCACTTCGACCGTAACGGCTTCGGCTACACGCTGAACCGCGAGACCGGCGCCCTTCTGGTCGCCGAGAAGTACGACCCGGCCGTCAACTGGGCGTCCAAGGTCGATATGGACAAGGGCTCGAAGAACTACGGCCGTCCGCTGGTCGTGTCGAAGTACTCGACCGAGCAGAACGGTGAGGACACCAACTCCAAGGGCATCTGCCCGGCGGCCCTCGGGTCGAAGGATCAGCAGCCTGCGGYCTTCTCGCCGAAGACCAACCTGTTCTACGTGCCCACCAACCACGTCTGCATGGACTACGAGCCGTTCCGGGTGACCTACACCCCGGGCCAGCCCTACGTCGGTGCGACCCTCTCGATGTACCCGGCTCCGAACTCGCACGGCGGCATGGGCAACTTCATCGCGTGGGATGGCGTCAACGGCAAGATCAAGTGGTCCAACGCCGAGCAGTTCTCGGTGTGGTCCGGTGCTCTGGCCACCGCCGGCGACGTGGTGTTCTACGGAACGCTTGAGGGCTACCTGAAGGCGGTCGACGACAAGACCGGCAAGGAGCTCTACAAGTTCAAGACCCCGTCGGGCATCATCGGCAACGTGATGACCTACCAGCACAAGGGCAAGCAGTACGTGGGCGTCCTCTCGGGCGTCGGCGGCTGGGCCGGCATCGGCCTCGCGGCCGGCCTGACCGACCCGAATGCCGGCCTCGGCGCTGTGGGTGGCTACGCGGCTCTGACCCAGTACACCAACCTCGGCGGTCAGCTGACGGTCTTCGCCCTCCCGAACTAATCGGCCGCAGGGTTTGAAGTGAAAATCGGTGCCGGCGCGGGTTCCCGCGCCGGCATCGTTGTGATTAGACTTTCTCGCAAGAGGCTGCGGCTCGAAGGGAGACGAAAGGCCTCGCTCCAGGGAGACAGATGCGTTGCACAACCTCAGCAAGATCGTAACGCGGCCGCTCATCGCCGCCCTCGCCCTAGCGACCGTCTCGACGGTTGCCGTACATGCTGAGGATGCCAAGACCGCTGCCGACCCCAAGCTCGCCAATTCGCTGAACGCGAACGACAAGACGGCCGAGCAGGATTCCAAGCTGCTTGCGACCGACGCCGCCGTGAAGGTGGACGACGGCAAGTACACGGATGCCGAGGGTCACCCGACGTTCCACGTGACGCAGGACGGCAAGAAGCTCGATTGGTACACGTATTCCGGCTACCGCCGCTACCACGCCGAGTGCCACGTCTGCCACGGCCCGGACGGCATGGGCTCGACCTATGCGCCCGCCCTGAAGGACTCGCTGAAGCACCTCTCCTACGAGGAGTTCATCGGCATCCTCGCGGGTGGCAAGCAGGACGTGAATGCTGCCGAGCAGAAGGTCATGCCGGCCTTCGGCGATAACAAGAACGTCATGTGCTACTCGGATGACCTCTACGTCTATCTGAAGGCGCGCGCCGCCGGAGCGATCGGCCGTATCCGTCCCTCCGATCACGAGGATAAGCCCGACACCGCCAAGAAGGCGGAGAAGGAATGCATGGGCGGCTGATGTCGTCGCTCGCCCGGATCGCCGTCCTCTGCGCCTTGTCTCTGACCGGGGCGCAGGGGGCGCTCGCCCAGCACTTGCCGGATACGGTCACGACGGACGTCCTACGCGTCTGCGGTGATCCGGGCAACATGCCGTTCTCCGAACGCAAGGAGGACGGCTTCGAGAACAAGATCGCGGCGATCATCGCCGACGAACTGAAGGTCAAGCTCCGCTACTATTGGCTTACCCAGGGTCCGGGATTCGTGCGGAACACGCTCGGCACCGGCCTCTGCGACGTGATCATGGGGCAGGCCTTCGGAAGCGACTTGGTCCAGACCACCAATCCGTATTACCGGTCCGCCTATACGCTCATCACCCGCACGGGCGAGTTCGACGGCGTCATGGGCCTCGACGATCCCCGGCTGAAGGGCAAGAGCATCGGCGTCATCGCCGGGACGCCGCCGGTCAATCGGATGGGCGACCTCGGTCTGGTCTCGACCATGAAGGCCTACGCCCCGTACCAGCTCGACCCCGCGCGCAAGTACCAGACAGTGGCCGCCGAGATCATCGCGGCGCTGGCCGCCAAGGAGATCGACGCGGCCGTTCTCTGGGGTCCGGCGGCGGGCTGGCTCGCCAAGCAATCGCCGACGGCGATGAGCGTCGTGCCGTTGCTGAAGGAGCCGGAGCGGCCACCGATGGCCTATCGGATCGCCATGGGCGTCCGGATCGGCGAGAACGACTGGAAGCGTTCGCTCAACACCGTACTGCGCAAGCGCAAGGCCGACATCGACAAGGTCCTGCGGGAGTATGACGTGCCGCTCCTCGACGAGGACGACAGCAAGCTGGTCGAACCCGGCGATCGCTGACGCGCCGCGATCGCCCGTACGCCCGTCATCGTCTCGTCCTGACGCCGCCCTGGTGGGCATCGAAGCGCTCCAGACACGGCGCTCGACTCCGCAGCTGGTCATGCGGTGGGCGGCGTTCAGCATGGCTGCACGCCGCTGCGGATAAGACGCGGCCCTCCGGTCCTTTTCGAGAGAGACGTTCAGACCCGTTCGATCCCGCTCCGATCGAGCTTCTGCAACGCGTCGCTCACGCGCTCGCCGCCGATGATGAGGTCGGGCGCGATCTCGGCCAGCGGTACCAGCACGAAGGCGCGCTCGCGCACGTGGCGGTGCGGCAGGACGAGGCGCGCGTCGTCGACGGCGGCCCCCTCGTAGGCGAGGACATCGATGTCGATGACCCGCGGCCCCCAGCGCTCTTCGCGGACGCGCCCGAGGTCATGCTCGACCCGCAGGCAGGCATCGAGCAGGCCGTGCGGCGTGAGGTCCGTCTCCACCGCGACCGCTCCGTTCAGGAACCACGGCTGGTCGGTCTTGCCCCAGGGTGGCGTCCGGTAGTCGGACGAGCGCGCCAGGACCGTGATGCCGGGAATCGCCGCGAGCCCAACCACAGCGCGATCGAGCATCGCGGCCATGTCGCCGATATTACTGCCGATGCCGAGATAGGCCCTCATCGCTGGGCGCCCCGGCGGCGCGTGATCTCCACGCTCACGCTGTCCAAGATCGCCGGGACGGGAGCACTCGGCTTGTCGATCCGCACGGTGATGGCGTCCACAGGCGCGCATCGCGCCAGGATCTCCTCGGCGATCGACTCGGCCAGGGCCTCGATCAGGTTGAAGCGCCGCTCGGTGGCGACGGCCGCCGCGATCGCGGTGAGATCGGCATAGCTCACCGTCGCGCCGACGTCGTCGGAGCGGCCCGCCGCGGAGAGGTCCAGTTCGGCATCCAGGGAGATGTAGAAGCGCTGTCCGAGCACCGCTTCCTCGGCCAACACACCGTGCCGGCCGAACACGGCGATTCGGGTGACGCGGATCAGGTCGCTCGCCATGGCTCAGCGGGCCTCCGGACGCATCACCGCGTCGACGACCCGCATGGCGTCGACATGTGCCGCCACATCGTGCACGCGCACGATGTCGGCGCCGAGCGTCGCCGCAAGGGCATGGGCGGCCAGGGACCCGTAGAGCCGATCGGCCGGTCGGGTCTCGCGGTCGTGCAGGCGGCCGAGGAGCGACTTGCGGGAGACGCCGACCAAGACCGGAAATCCGAGGGCGCGGATCTCCGGAAGACGCCGCAGGACCTCGAGATGCTGCGCCCAGGTCTTCCCGAAACCGACCCCCGGATCGAGCACGATCTCGGAATCCGGGATTCCCGCCCGATGGGCGATCACGAGGGACCGCTCGAAGAAGGCCAACATGTCGGCGACGATGTCGAGATCCGCCTCGATCGTCTCGCGGTTGTGCATGATGATGACCGGCGCACCATGCGCGGCAGCCACGTTGGCGATGTCGGGCTCGCGCTGGAGGCCCCAGACGTCGTTCACGATCCGGGCGCCGGCTTCCAGCGCGACGCGGGCCGTGGACGCCTTGTAGGTGTCGATGGAGATCGGCACCGATAGCCGCGGCGCGACGGCCCGGATCACCGGCAGGACGCGCGCCTGCTCCTCCTCGGCCGGCACCGGCACGTGACCGGGGCGCGTGGATTCGCCGCCGATATCGAGGATCGCCGCCCCCTCGCCGACCAGCCGTTCGGCCTGGGCGACGGCCTCCGCCTCTCCGGCAAACAGGCCGCCGTCCGAGAAGGAGTCCGGGGTGACGTTGAGGATGCCCATGACCAGCGTACGCCCGCCCAGGGCGGGCAGCAGATCGGTCAGGCCGGGGGAGGGGGTCACGGTGCGGGTCCCGTTCACGAGAGCGGTTCGGGAGCGGGTGTGCGCGAATCGCGAGGCCGGCGCAACGCCGGCCTCGCGGCATGCCTCAGCCGTGGTAGCAGCGGATCTCGGCCTCGGCCTGGGCGCGGCGCAGATCCGCGACCTTGTCGTCGAAGATCTTGGTCGACTTGAACTCGTTCGCCCGGTTGCCGACGCCCTGTCGCATCGACAGGATCGTGCTCGCTTGGACGTACTTGTCGTAGGGCAGGATCGCGGCGAGCTGGTCGAGGGAGCACGAGCATTTCTGCAGGCTCTCGCGGGTCTGGCCGTTGGCGGCCATGCAGCCGAACACGTAATCCACCCGGGCGTCGGTGGGATAGTCGTTCTCCTCGGCGGCCCAGCCGGCTAGGCCCGACAGCGTCAGGGCGAGGGCGGCCAGGGCAGCCCGTTCAGCCAGCCTTCTGATCATAGTTCAGCTTCTCCTCAAGCAGTTCGCCGCCATCCGGGCTCTTCGAGGTCGCCTCGATCGAGACGATCTCGCCCGGGACGGACGGAGCGGTGACGAAGGTGTAGGTCATGTCGTCCATGCCGCGCATGCGCTGGGCCATCGAGTCGCCCGCGAACGGCTTGGTCACCACGCGCCAGCCGTCGACGTCCTGGCCGCCGAAACGCACCTTCGTGGGCGTGACCACCGCCTTCTCGCGCAGACCCTTGCGGATCGCGAGCTTGAGATAGCGCGGGTTCGCCTCCAGCACCTTGGCCAGGCCGCGGAGATGGTTCTCGAGGAACAGAGACACCACCGGATTGCCTGCCATGTCCTCGAACGGCCCGGCCGGCACCCGGTTCAGACCCGAGAACATCACGACGTTGATGTCGCGCGCCTCGGCGCTCTTCCCGGGCTCGACCTTCAGCGTGACCGTATCCTCCAGAGGCGCCCCGAACGGACCCTTGGAGATGCCCGAGCGGCGCAGGTAGTCGTAGGTCAGTGTCGAGCCGGGAGCGGTGTTCTTCATCTGCGGCTGGTCGAACAGAAGATCGGCCGCGGAGGGCGTGGCCGCCGCGTTGGCCTGCGTGACGGTGGCGGATTTCGGCGCGTCTTCGGCCAGAGCCGGCCCCGTAACGAGCGCCAGCGCGATGGCCGCTGAGGCAAGGTTTCTCACGAGCGGACTTCCTCCTTGAGCGGCGATCGGACGTTGCTGCCGATCGTCCGGTAGACATAATCGGGCGGGTTTTCGGCCGCCTCCTCGGTGGCCAGCGCCCGGACCTTGGCGTGCAATGGGGACAGCGAGCACGCCGGATCCGTGGCTGCGGCGTCGCCGGCAAGCGCCAGGGCCTGGCAGCGGCAGCCGCCCCAATCCTTCTCCCGACGGTCGCAGGAGCGGCAGGGCTCCTGCATCCAGTCGGTCCCGCGATAAGCCGTGAAGGCTGGCGAGTCCTGCCAGATCGCGCTGAGCGAATGGTCGTTGACGTTCCAGAACTCGAGACCCGGGATCGTCTCGGCGGCGTGGCAGGGCAGGACCTTGCCCTGGGGCGTCACGTTCATCAGCTTGCGGCCCCAGCCGCCGGCACAGGCCTTGGGATACTTCGCGTAGTAGTCCGGCACCACGAGGTCGATGACGAGCTGGCCCTTGAGCCGCTCCCGGGCCGCCTCGACGATCCGGATCGACTCGTCCACCTGCGCCTTGTCGGGCATCAGGGCGGCGCGGTTGACGTAGGCCCAGCCGTAATACTGCGTATGCGCCACCTCGAGGCGCTTGGCGCCCATCGTCACCGCGAGTTCGATGAAGCCCGCGACCTCGTGGATATTGCCGCGGTGGATCACCGAATTCAGCGTGAGCGGCAGCCCGAGATCCACCACCTTGGCGGCGAATTCGAATTTCTGCGGCTGGGCGTTCTTCAGGCCGCCGATCCGCTCGGCATTCTGGGCGTCGACGCCCTGCACCGAGAGCTGCACGTGGTCGAGGCCGACATCGTAGAGCGCCTGTAGCTTGGCGAGGGCGCCGCCGACGCCGGAGGTGATCAGATTCGAGTAGAGACCGAGATCCGCACAGGTCTTGGTGATCTCGACGATGTCGTTGCGGGCCGTCGGCTCGCCACCGGAGAGGTGCACGTGGAGGACGCCGAGCGCCGAAGCCTCCCGCAGCACGCGCTGCCACGTCTTCGTGTCGAGCTCGCCGGAGCGGCGGTCGAGCTCGAGCGGGTTCGAACAGTAGGGGCAGCGGAGCGGGCAGCGATGGGTCAGCTCTGCGAGCAGACCCACCGGGGCCGGCGCCGCGGGCCGGTTCGGCGTCAGGGCGTTCATCGCTCGAGAACCCGCTTCTCCGCGAGGCCGTCGAGCATCGCGAGGATGTCGACCTCGATGGCACGCGGATCGGCCGCGTAGGTCTTGCCCAGTTCGTCCGCGATGTCGGCGACGCTGCGCATGCCGTCCACAAGCTTGAGCACCGCGACCGCGTTGTCGTCGAGGTCGAAGGTCCGCTCGGGGGCCAGGAGGACATACTTGCCGCGCGTCTCATCGTTGCGCAGCCGCACGCCGCGCGGCAGACGCGGGCGGTCGCCGGGCGCGATCTTGCCGCCGAGACCACCCGCCCGGACCTGCGTCCCCTCCGCAACCAAGCCTTCGCCCGGCTTCCACGCGTCGGGAGGAACCATGCCGGGTGCCACGTAGGCGAAATACAGGGCGTCGAGCTGCGTCCAGAGGACGTTGCACTTGAACGTCAGAGCCGCCATCGCCTGCCGCTGAAGCTCCGGCGTCGTCGCGTGCTGCTTCACGTAATCGAGTGCGAAATCGGCATCCCGGGGCGCCTGGGTGAGACGCTTGTCGAAATAGGCCAGCGTATCCTTGGTGATGAACTCGTAGTTCTTCAGCATCCCGGCAACGCGCTCCGAGATGATCGTCGGCGAGAACATCTCGGTCAGCGACGAGGCGACGGCCTCGAGGAGCGACTTCTCCGAGACGAAGTGGACATAGGCCTGCACCGAGAACTTCGTGGCCGAGAGGATGCCGCGGGTCGACAGGACGTAGTCGCGGTCGAAGCCGACGCCCTCAGCGAGCTTGAGCCACCGCTCGATGCCGCCGTCACCCTCGTGGTCGCCGTCGTGGTCGACGATCCGCTGGCGCCAGATGCGCCGCAGCGACGCGTCGGTCATCCGGGCCAGGACCGCCGCGTCCTTCACCGGGATCATCGCCTGATAGTAGTAGCGGTTGAGCGCCCAGGCCCGGACCTGATCCTTCGACAGCTTGCCGTCGTGCAGAAGGCGATGGAACGGATGCAGGTTGTGGTAGCGGCGCGCCCCGATGTCGCGCAGCGCCGCCTCCAGCTCCTCGGGGCTCAGCAGTCGCTGGCTGTCGGCGGCATCGGGGGTCGGGAAGACTGCGTTCATGGCGTGTCCGGCTTCCGTTCTCGGCTCGCGTTTCCTGTATCCTGATCCCGCCCTCGTCCGCGGGGCGAATGTCCGGGTTCAGGGACGATATAGTGCCGACGGCGAGCGGACCCAACCGTCGATCCCTGCCAACGGGGCGGTTCGTGCCTCCGTTGCCTGCGGCACAGGGCGCATGCGGATCGCCGAATGGCGCCCTTCAAACCCCGCGGCCGCGACGGCTCGCGTTTCCGCACGAAGGCGCCGGTTCCGGGATCACCCGCAGTCCCGAGGCTTCGCGGTTTCAGACCGTCAAGCTCAGTCCGTCATGCGCCACCGTCCAGCCGGCCGCCTCGACATCCGCCCGCTCCGGCGATCCCTCGACGAGCACCGGGTTGGTATTGTTGATGTGGACGAAGACGCGGCGCCCGATCTCCACCATCGCGAGGGCATCGATCGATCCGTTGTCACCGCGCATCGGCACGTGGCCCATGCGCCACCCGGTTTTCGTGCCGACGCCCGCGCGGATCATGTCGTCGTCGTGCAGGACGGTGCCGTCGAACAGCAGCGCATCCACGCCGGCGATGCGCGCACGCAGAACCTCCGTCACGCGAGCGCAGCCCGGAACGTAGGCCAGTCGACGGCCGCCGGCCTCGATCAGTGCGCCGACCGTCGTCTCGGTCTCGGCGCCGATCTCCATCGTCTCATCCTCCAACCACAGGGGCACCTTGCCCGGCACCGGAAAGAGCGTCACGGAGAGACCGGGAAGCGGCTCGAAACGCTGCTCCATGCCGACCGCCTGACGGACGACGACGCCGTCGGCCATCACGTCGAACACGCGATTGGCGTTCACGGACTCGAGGATGCCGCGGGTGGCGTAGAGCGTGTAGGGCTGGCCCTCGCGCAGTGTCAGAAGGCCTGCGACGTGATCGACATCGCCGTTCGTCAGGAGCACGGCGCGGATCGGCGAGTGGCGCAGACCTTCGCGCGGGTGCATCTGGGGGTTGTCGAAAAGCTGTTGCCGGATATCCGGCGATGCGTTGACGAGCAGCCAGTCAGACCCGTCCGCGGAGACCGCGATGCTCGACTGGGTCCGGGGCCGCACCCGGTCCGGCTCGGACCGCGCCATGGCGCAGATGGGGCAGCGGCAATTCCACTGGGGAAGGCCGCCGCCGGCCGCGGAACCGAGGATCACGACGCGCATGGTGCGGCTCCCGAGATCCCCGGCCCGTGAAACTCAGTTGAAGGTGTCGATTTCGGCCGACTCGTAGCTCGTCACTTCCATGCCGACGCAGATCTCGGACACGATCGGGGCAGCCCACTTCATGGTGTTTCTCCTCAGGATATGTCTTCACCGAGCGTCACGCGGTTCCTAAGAGGACCCTAAGACACTGATGGCGCTCTCGTTTCCGGCGCGGGAGAGGTATCGACGATTCAGCTCCAGGCTTCAAGCACTAAGTTGCCGGATCCTCCCAAATTTTTCGTGAGACACTTTCTAAACGTCGGGAAACCATCGAGAAACGGGCGCGCCTGCGACTTAAGTACAGAGGGCTCACTGTCTAAAATCGCGGCCACGCAACTCGAGCATGAATCCTTTACCACGCACGGTCACCAGGCCGGGGCCGCCGTAACGGACGAAATCGGCCATCTTCGAGCGCAGGTAGCCGATATAGACGTCCACCACGTTGAGCGACAGCCCACCCTGGCTTGCCCAGAGACGGTCGAAGATGTCGGCTCGGGAGACCGGCTTTCCGATATTCTCCATCAGCATCGCGAGAAGCTCGGCCTCGCGGGGCGTGAGTCGGGCACTGGCGTCTCCGCAACTCGCTTGTCGCGTGTCCATGTCGAGCATCAACTTGCCCACGGTGACGCGCGAGCGCGGCGCCTCCGCCTGCTCGCGGCGCATGAGATGCGTGCGCAGGCGCGCCACCAGCTCGTCGAACTCGAACGGCTTGATGATGTAGTCGTCCGCGCCGAGCGCCAGCCCCTCGGCGCGGTCCCGGATCTCGTCTCGTGCCGAGAGGAAGAGGATCGCCCCTGGGAAGCCGCCCTCCCGCAGGGACCGGCAGACGTCGTGGCCCGACCCGTCCGGGAGGTTGATGTCGAGGAGCACGGCGCCGGGTGCCGGATCGTGCGCCGCCTTGAGCGCCTCGTCGACGCAGGCGGCGGTCCCGACCTCGAACCCCTCGGCTTCGAGCCCCCGGGCCAGGAGGCCGCGGATGTCGATGTCGTCCTCGACGATCAGGATCCGCGTCATGCGGCCGACTCCCTAACCTGCGCGTCCCCGGCGGCGCCACCGGCCGGGCCGGACTCCCATGCCGGATCGAGAGCCGGGATGTCCAGGCTGACACGGGCACCGCGGCCCTCCGGCCCGGCGCCGAGCCGAATGGTGCCGCCGTGCTGCTCGACGATCCAGCGCGCCAGGGCGAGGCCGATGCCGAACCCGGTCTCGTCGGGGCCGGCGCCCGCACCGCGCCGGAAGCGCTCGAAGAGTTCGGCCTCCGACGCGCCGAAGCCCGCGCCGTCATCCGTGACGGTAATCCGCCCGATCGGTCCAGGGCCGGCCGCAAGGGCGACCTCGACCCGGGTGAGACCGGTGGCGTGGCGCATCGCGTTGTCGACGAGGCTCTCGACGGTCTGGCGGATCCACTCGCGGTCGGCGATGCATTCTACGTCCCGCGTGCCGGGATCCAGCGTCAGGTCGACCCGGCGGCGCGCCGCTTCGGAGGCCATGTTGTCCCTCGCTTCCGACAGGACCAGCGCGAGGCCGAGGGGGCGCTTGTCGAACTCGATCTCGCCCGATTCGGAGCGGGCAACCCGCAGCAGATCCTCGACGCGCAGCTTCAGCCGCTGCGCCCGCTTCTTGATGGTGGCGAAGACCGGTCCCGGATCGGACACCCGGGACGCGCCCCGCAGCGCCAGGTCACACTCGCCCAAGATCACCGTCAAAGGCGTGCGCAGCTCGTGGCTGACATCGGCGAAGAAGCGGCGCCGTGACTGGTCGACGGCTTCCAGCCGGGCGTTGGCGGCCCGCAGGTCGGCGGTGCGCGCCGCCACGGTATCCTCCAGCGCGGCCCGATCGGCCGCAACCCGCGATTCCCGCCGGGCGAGGCGAGCGGCCATGCGGTTGACGTTGGTCATCAGCAGACCGAGTTCGTCGCGGGTCGCCACCGAGAGGCGCGTGTCGAGGGCGCCGTGGCCAATGGCGCTCGCGGCGCGCCGGACCTCCTCGATCCGTGCCAGCGTCGGTCGGGTCACGCCACGGTAGAGGATCGCCAGCAGGACCAGGGCCGCCGCCACGGCGGAGGCGGCGGCGAGGCGCAGGCGTGCGGACAGCGCCCGCGCCTGTTCGGAGCCGAGTGCCATGCTGCGCCGCTCGGCCTCGATCAGGAAGGAGAGCGGCTGACCGGTCATGGCGCCGAAGCCGTTGAGGGCGCCCTTGATCGCGTCCTGCCGCCGCTCCGAGTCGGTCTGGCGGCTGATCAGCGCCACCTGCCGGTCCAGGACGACACGGGCAGCCCGAAGCTGCGCCATCGGTCGGGTGCGCGCCGCGTACTGCATCCGGTCGGCCGGGTCGTCGCTCGGCGGGAAGCTCTTGGCGAGCGCCTCGTCCACGGTCGTCAGCGCGCGGTCGGCATTGTCGCGGGCGATCGCCATCGCCTCGGGCTGACCATCCGGATTGCCAACCGTCTCGACGGCCGCCAGCCCGAACTGCGTGAGGCGGCCGGACAATTCGGCCAGCAGTTCCAGGCGCCGCTGCGCCTCCAGGGTGCGGTCGACGGTGCGCTCCGCGGCGCCGATCGCCGCGAGGGCGGCGGCGGCGGCCAGCATCACCACGATGGCGGTGCCCCCCAGCAGCAGCGCGAAGCGGACCTTCAGCGAGCGCATCGGACCTGCCCCGCTCTCAATCCCGGGACGAGCATGGCACCGCCCGGTCCCGAAACCAAGGTGCCGTCACAGATCCTTCGGCAGGCTGCCCTTGGCCGCGCAGCGCCAGCGCTCGACATGCCATTCGGGATGCGCGGCCTGCCAGGTCGCCAGCGCGCTCTGCGAGTTGCGCAGGCACACGAACGGGCTCGATGTCTCGAACGACATCTCGATCCGGTCCTCGCGGCAGGTCGAGGGCTGGGCGACGAGGCAGATCGACAGCAGCAGCAGCATGGGCGCGTTTCCGGGCTGCCGGCCTCGAACGGGCCGGCTTGGGGCAGACCATAGAGCGCGTCCACGCCCGTTGCCCAGGCGGCGTCAGGCCGCGACCCAGATCTCACCCTTGGCGATCGTGGCGAGGTCGCCGGAATAGCGGCGCAGCGGCTTCGCCAGGAGTTCGGCGTGCTCGGCGCTGAGCCCGCGCAGCGCCGTCGCCAGCAGCCGCAGGAACACGAGGTCGTGCGCCCCGGTCTCCACGAAGGTCGGCGCCATCCGGCCATGGGCGCCGAGGAGGAGCGTCCCGCGTCGCATGCCGAGGCCGGGATGATCGCCCACCGCCAGGGCTGCCAGGGTGCCGGCGATCATGCGTGAGCCCGCGTAGGCGCCCGCGCGGCCGGCCACGATCGTCCCGCGCCGCATCCTGTCGCCGAGATGGGCGCCCGCCGTGCCGCGGATGATCAGTGTCGCCCCGTCGAGGCCCGCCTTGGCGGCGTAGACCGCGCCGCCGGCGTGGTCGCCGGCGTCACCCGCGATGGTGATCGTGCCGCCGGTGGCACCGGAGGCCGCGTAGGGACCGGCATTGCCGGAGACCGTCACGCTGCCGCCGGCCATGCCGGCGCCGACCCGCTGGCCGACGTCGCCCGTGACCCGGATCGCGCCTTCGGACAGGCCGGCACCGACCCGGTCCAGGCGCTCGTGCCCCCCCTCGATGGTGAGGGTGTCGGACCCGTCGAGGGAGACGGAAAAGCAGTCGCCGAGGCGCACGCCGGTCCGCGTGGTCCCGACCTCCAGGCGTTCGGCATCGCCGGCCGAGAGACGGCTCAGCGCCACTGGGTTGATGGCGAGGAAATCCAGCCGCTCGGGGGGCGCTTGGCGCAGGGTGAGGGTGCTCACGGCTCAGCCCTCCGGCTTGGCGTCGTCGCGCGCGATCAGGTCGCGCAGGTGATAGTGGTGGCGGCCGAGATTGCCGCCGTAATTGCCGGCGGTGACGGCGATCAGCCCGTGCTTGCCGCCGATCTCGGTCGCGGCGTGCAGGCCCGCGCGCATCGAGTCGGACACGCCCTGAGAGGTCAGGGCGTCGATGACGATCTCCAGTACCACGCCGCAATCGGGGGGAAGCGCCGAGCCGGAGCGGCCCTTCAGGGTCGGGCAATAGGCATCGTTGGTGGAGGCCATCATGCCCTTCGTCCGTCCGCCGACCTTCGAGCCGGAGCGGACGATGCCGCCGGGGAACGGCAGGATCGCACCGGGGACCGCCTTGGCTGCCTCGACGGCGATCTCGGCAACCTTGAGCGTCTCGGCATGGGTGCGCCCGAGGAACAGCAGGTTGCCGCCGCCGACCGCGCCGTCCACGGCCCGGACCGTGTCCTCGCACAGGAACTCGCCGTCCATGACCGGGATGCGCCAGTAGCGCCGCGCCTTGCCGGAGGCGTCGGGCAGGCGCTTGGCCACCGCGAAGCCGTCGCCGAAATAGCGGATCGCGCCGCCGAGCTTGATCTTGGTCGGCCCGTCGACGCCCGCGTAGCAGGCGGTGCCCGGGCAGGTGAGGATGCACTGGCCGACGCGCTTGATCAGCTGCTCCTTGAGGCCGTTCGGCTCGAAGCCGAACAGGAGGATGCGCACGCCCGGGCGCCCATCCGGAGTCTCCTCCGGGGACAGCTCCGCGTCGATGCCGGCCTCGGCGCCGCAGCCGATCACCGAGGTGGCGAAGCCGGTCATCGTGGTCGCGGCGATCATCGCCCACTTGGCGGTGTCGTTCGTGACGATGATGGCGGTCCCGGCCACATCGAACGCCTCCGCGAAGGTGTCGACCACCGGGATGCCGTTGAGGGTGAGGTCAGACATCGTTCTTCCCGCGGCTCGCCCCGCTGTTCACACCCGGCATGGCACCGCCTCGAAGTTCTGCGTGCCCTCGCCGAAGGCCGCGTCGGGCACGGCGAAACTGTCGAGCCCCTCGCCGAACCGTTCCGTCAGGTAGGCGTCGGCCCGCTTCGCCATGGCCTTGTCGGACTCGACGGTGAGCGACAGCGTGCGGCCGGTACGCCACTCGACCACCTCGCCGTCCTCCACGATCGGCACGCCGTCCTTCAGGACGAGCTTGGCGGCGGTGAACATCGCGGTGCGGTCGGTGTCGTCCCGGTAGACCGCCACGTCGGCCCGGGCGCCCGCCCGCAGGTGGCCACGGTCGGCGAGACCGAGGAGCTTCGCCGGTCCGGAACGGGTGAGCTGCGCGATCTCCGAGAGCGTGTACTCGCGCTCCAGCCCGGGGAGGCTCGAGCGTTCGCCCACGACGCTCGGCAGCGTCGCGATCTCGCGGTCGCGCTCCGCCTTGTCCATCAGCAGGTGGATGATGCGCGGGTACTGGGTGAACGGACCGCCGTTCGGGTGGTCCGTCGTCAGGATCGTGCGCTCCGGGTCGGTGGAGAGCAGCATGATCTCCAGGCCGATCGCCCATTGCAGGGAGCTGGTCGGGCCCCGGGGCCGGTACAGGAACGGCACCACGCCGCCGCCCTCGGCGTCGCCCGCGTTCAGGACCCACTTCTTCGGCTTGGCGCCCTTCCGGCCCGCGAACTGGCGGAGGATGTCGAGGGACACCGTCACGGTCTGACCGAACACCACCTGCCCGATATCGAGGGTGGCGTTCGGGTTGTCGGTGATCGCCTGGGCAATGCGCTCGGCGGCCGAGCGGAAGCCGCCGGTTCCGGGATTGGCCGGATCGACCGCGCCGTAGGCGTAGAACTGAGCATGGGCGAAGTGGATGCGCCGGCCTTCCGCCGCATCCAGCGTCGCCATGAAGCTGTCGTCGCCCCCGGGAAGCCCCAGGTTGTTGCAGTGGACGTGGAGCGGGTGCGGGACGCCGATCTCTTCCACCGCGTCGAGGAGCGAGCCCATGATCTGCCGGGTCGAGAGACCGTAGCAGGGGATCTCGTCGTCCAGCGAGAGCCGGAGGGCGCCGTCCTTGAAGGCCGAGGCGCCGCCCGCGTTGATGCACTTGACGCCCAGCCCGCGCGACTGCGCGACCGACAGGGCGACGAGGTCGCGCACGGCATTCCCACCCTGGCGCTCGCGAAGCAGCTGGAGGAGCTGATCATCGTTGCCCATCACGGTCAGGGCGCCGCGGTCGAGCAGCGGGATGTCGGCGAGTTCGAGCTGCGTGCCGAGCGCGTGGGTCGGCGGCATCGCCGGCTCGACGGCCGTGGTGTAGCCCATCCGCGCGTAGGTCGAGCCGATCCAGGCCGCCGCCCCGCCCGCATGGGCGAAGGGATGGCCGTCGGGCGCAGCCTCGCTGACGTAGAGGTCGGGCAGGAGCAGCCGCGAGGTGATCACGTTGCCGCCGGCGATGTGCGAGTGCACCTCGACGCCGCCGGCCATGACCACGCAGCCCGCGGCGTCGATCACCGCATCGGGCTCGCGCCCCGGCGGATCGATGACGCGTCCGTCCTCGATCCAGACGTCGCCGACGGAATCGCGGGACGCGGTCGGATCGACGACGCGCCCGCCCCGGATCACGCTCAACATGCGGAGTCACTCCTCGACGCGGCCTGCCTCGTGACCAGGCGCTCCTTGAGGGCACCCAGCACCGATGCGGCCGACGGCAGATCCGACGGCGCCGAGGCCGGCCGGAAAGTCAGCGCGGCGCGCGGCTCGTTCCACAACACGCCGCCGTGGTCGCGGCCGGGCTGGCCGACCAGGATCACGACGTCGGCAGCCTGGGCCGCGCCATCCGCGACCAGCGCCACGGAAGGCACCGCGGAGAGCCAGTCCGGCCGCGCCACCGGGACGGCGCCGAGCCACAGGACGGCGTCGGCCTCGCCCGCGGCGACCTGGCGGGCGGCGTCGAACCGCCAGGGATCGTGCTCGGGAACGCGGCGGCCGAAACCGCTCCGCGGTGCCTGTCCGGTCGTCCAGGCCGAGACCGGCACGACGGCCCGGTCCTGACCCACACCGCCGACCGCGAGGGTGAAGCAGCGCGTCGTCTCGCTCAGCTCCATGGCGAGTCCCTGGAGCATCTCGACGCCGACTTCGCCGAGTTCGGCGGGATCGTAAAGGAGGACGCCGTACCGGGCGGCGGCGAGCCGGGCGGCGATCTGGCCAGGCAGCGCGTCGCCCGCGAGGTGCCCGCGGGCGTAGGCGCGCAGCTCGCCGATGGCCTCCGGCAGCCCGCCGTCGGCCGGCCACGCCAGCGCCGCCGCGGCGTTCGCGCCGATAGCCAGCACCTCGCGATCCGATCCGGCGGCGCGGCCGCGCGTGGGCTTCGCGTCGATCAGACGCTTCAGGAGCGGGGACTGCCAGACCGAGGCGCCCACCGCCAGAACCACGTCGGCGCGCCCGACGGCTTCGGCGGGTGTCGAGGTCAGGGCGCCGACCCGGCTCAGCGAGCCGAGTTCGGCATAGGTCCCGGCCGATCCGGCCGTATCCACGGAGGCGCCGATGCGCCCCGCGAGATCGTAAGCCGCGCGGATCGCGGCGACGTCGGCGCTGAGGCCGGCGATCACCGGCGCGCGCGCCTTGGCGAGCAGGGATGCGGCCGCCTCGATGGCGGTGCCCGCGTCCGTCGCGCCACCCTTCACCCAGGCTGCCATGCTCCCTCTCGCAACGTTCTTGCTTAATTTCGGAGCGGGCGACGGCCGTAAGACCGGACGAAGCGGGTGTCCCTCGGACCAGAGGGTTCCCCACCGAATCGGAATGGCTCGTCCGCCCGGGAAGTCCAGGCAGGCGGCAAACTCGGCGCGCCGTCGCGGGACCTAGGTTTGCATTCATCCGCCCACCGCGGCAAGGGGGTCCCGTCGTTCAACCTCACGATCCCGTTGCCCCGGCGGCGCGCGGCGTGGGACAAGCACGCCGGTCATGCGGCCTGCCGGCGGGATTCGAGGGCATTGAGTTGGGCGAGGTCCCCGAGCGGAACGCGATGACGGCGGTCGAAAGCGTGCGAGTCGAGGCGCCGGCGCGGCTCCATTTCGGATTCCTGGACCTGCACGGAGGGCTAGGCCGCCGCTTCGGCAGCATCGGACTCGCCATCGACGCACCGTCCCTGGCCCTGAGCGCCCGCCGGGCGGCGGACCCTACGGTGGCGGGGCCGGAGGCCGACCGCGTTCGCGGTTACGTCGCCGCCGCCGCCGCGCATCTCGGACACGGCGCGGACGTGTCGATCACTGTCGAGCGGGTGATCCCGGCCCATGCCGGTTTCGGCTCCGGCACGCAGCTCGCGCTCGCCGTGGCCGCCGCAATGGCGCGCCTCGACGGCGCGCCCTTCGCGCCGGACGCGTTCGCGGCCTCCCTGGATCGGGGCAACCGGTCCGGCGTCGGCCTCTGTGCCTTCACGCAGGGCGGCCTGATCGTCGACGGCGGCCGCGGGCCGGACGGGGGACCGCCCCCCGTCATCGCGCGGCTGCCCTATCCCGAGGCGTGGCGGATCGTGCTGATCCTCGACCCGAGCACGGCCGGGGTGCACGGCGCCCGCGAGGTCGAGGCGTTCCGTGACCTGCCTCGGTTTCCCGAGGCCCACGCGGCGGAAATCTGCCGGATCGCGCTGATGCAGGTCCTGCCCGCCGTCGCCCTTGCCGAGCCGCAGGGGTTCGGGGCCGGGATCACCCGCATCCAGACCCTGATCGGGGACCATTTCGCGCCCCACCAGGGTGGCCGGTTCGCCAGCGACGCGGTCGCACAGGCGCTCGCCCAGGTCGCCGCCCAGGGCGTCGTAGGGTACGGCCAGTCGTCCTGGGGACCGACCGGATTCGCGCTGGTGCCGTCCGAGGCCGAGGCCCGCGCGCTGGTGGCCAGCCTCGACCGGGGCGGCCCGCTCCGGTTCCTCATCGCCCGGGGCCGGAACCGCGGCGCATCGGTAACCGCACTGACCTGAGCCCGAGGTCCCGGGCTTGACCCGAAGCACCGCTCCGGGTTTGGACGTTGGCAGGCGCCTCTGTCGCGCGCCGCATGAGGATTCCATGGCCCGCTCGATCCTCCACATGCTGACGCCGCTCCGGCACATGAGCCCGTTCGACGTGAACATGGCCGTGGATGCCGGCTTCGAGACGGTGGTAACCTACGCGGAGGTCAGCCTCGCCGACGTGGTCTCGCTGACCCAGGATTCGATCTTCTCCCGCTCGCCGGCAGACGGGACGCGGACGGGCATCTTCATCGGCGGCAAGAACGCCGAGGACGCCCTCGACATGGTCGACCGCGCCAAGAAGGCCTTCGTTCCGCCCTTCGTGAACCACGTCTTCGCCGACCCGGCCGGCTCGTTCACTACCGGCGCCGCCATGGTGGCGCAGGTCTCACGCGTCCTGCGTCAGAAGTTCAACACCGACCTTAAGGGCAAGCGCATCGTCATCTTTGGCGGTGCCGGCGTCGTCGCCTACGTGGCGGCCGTGATCGGTGCCCTTCAGGGCGCCAGCACCGTTCTGGTCGGCCACGACGGTGAGGAGCGGGTCTCCAAGATCGCCTTCACGATGAAGTGGCGATTCGGCATCGAGGTCGGCGCCGTCGACGGAACGACGCCGGACGATCGCCGCGCCGCGATCCGCGACGCGGATGTGATCCTCTCCGCCGGACCGGCGGGCATCCCGATCCTCACCGCGGAGGATCTGGAATCGGCGCCGAAGCTCCTCGTCGCCTCGGACGTCAACGCTGTGCCGCCGGCCGGCATCGCGGGGATCGACGTCAACGCCGTCGACGTGGCGCTGCCCACCGGAAAGGGCGTCGGCATCGGCGCGCTGGCGGTCGGCAACGTCAAGTATCAGACGCAGCGGCGCCTGTTCGACCGGATGCTCGCCTCGGATACGCCCCTCTGCCTCGATTTCCGCGACGCCTACGAGCTCGCGGTGGAGATCGCCGGCTAGGCCGTTCCGGACCGACCCCGGATGGCGGATCCGGTCCTGATCGCCGCACAGGCCGGGCGCGCCCTCGCCGAGGCGGCGCGCCGCGCCGGACTTCGCCCCTACGTGGCCGACCTGTTCGGGGACTCAGACACGCGGGCCGCGTCCGAGGCTTACCGCCCGCTGCCGGGCCGATTCGGGTCCGCACCGGCCGCGGAGGCGGTGGTGACCGCCCTCGACCACCTCGCCAGCGCCGCCGGCCGGCCGGTCGGGCTTGTTCTGGGCAGCGGATTCGAAGACGCGCCGGACCTCGTCGGGCGTCTCGCCGCCCGGCATCGTCTGATCGGGGCTTCGGCCGACATCATCGCGACCCTGAAAGATCCCCGTGCCTTCGCGGCGCTCTGCGCGCGCCTCGACGTGCCGCATCCCGCCGTCACGGTCGATCGGCCGGCGGCGCCGTCAGGCTGGCTGCTGAAGCGGGCGGGGGGCAGCGGCGGCGGCCACATCCGGCCGGCCACACACGCGTCCGCACCGCGGGGACACTACTTCCAGTCCCGCGTACCCGGTCGGCCGCACGCCCTCAACTTCCTGGCCGATGGCCGCAGCCTCCGCATCCTCGCCGTCACCGAGCAATGGTGTTCACCGTCTCCGATACGGCCCTACCGCTACGCCGGGGCGCTGGCGCGCGGATTGGGCGAAGCTCCGGCCCTCGACACGGCGCTCGTAGATGCGGTCGCCGCCGGCACCGAGCGGATCGTTGCCGCGACCGGGCTGCGGGGGCTCGCGAGCGCCGACCTGCTGGTTGATGGCGCCGAATGGTGGCTCACCGAGATCAATCCGCGCCCCGGCGCGACGCTCGACATCCTCGACCGGCGCGCGACCCCGCTGTTCGCGGCCCACATCGCGGCGTGCCTGGGCCCCATGCCGGAGACCGGCCCGCAACCGGCGGATGCGGCGGCCGCGCAGATCTGTTACGCGGACCGGGAGCTTGCGCCAGTCCCGGACCTCGCTTGGCCGGACTACGTGCGCGACCGCCCGTGCCCCGGCTCGGTGGTCCGCCGCGACGCGCCGCTCTGCACGGTGCTGGCCGAAGGCGCGGACCGGGCGGAGGTGCTCGCCCTGTTGGAAACGCGGATGGCGCGCCTGCGGGCCGTCCGCGCGGCGAAGACAACACACCCCGAGGAAGCCCTGTGATGAGTGCCAGCCAATCCTATCCCAGCATCAACGCGCTCGCGGCGCCGCTGATTGAGCGCTTCGTGGCCGACGCGGCGACGCTGCGGCTCTCCGTGTCGCAGGCGGCCGGCGGCGCCCGGATGGTCGATGCCGGTGCGCAGGCGAAGGGGTCGATCGAGGCCGGACGGCGCATCGCCGAGATCTGTCTCGGCGGGCTCGGCACCGTGACCATCGCGCCGAGCGGGCCGATCGCGTCCTGGCCGTATTCGGTGACGGTCCATTCCGCCGACCCGGTCCTGGCCTGCCTCGGCAGCCAGTATGCGGGCTGGAGCCTCGCGGACGAGACGGGCGATTCCGGCTTCTTCGCCCTGGGCTCGGGTCCGGGCCGGGCGGTGGCGGCCGTCGAGGATCTCTACCAAGAACTCGGCTTCCGTGACTCCGCCACCCGGACCGCCCTGGTGCTGGAAGCGGCCGGCGGCCCTCCCGACAGCGTGGTCGCCAAGGTCGCCGAGGCCTCCGGCCTGCGGCCCGAGGACCTGACCTTCATCTACGCGCCGACGCAGAGCCTCGCGGGGTCGACCCAGGTCGTGGCCCGCGTGCTCGAGGTGGCCCTGCACAAGGCCCATACCGTCGGCTTCGATCTGCACGCCATCGTGGACGGGATCGGCTCGGCACCGCTGTCGCCGCCCCACCCGGACTTCATCAAGGCGATGGGCCGTACCAACGACGCGATCATCTACGGCGGGCGGGTGCAGCTGTTCGTGGATGCCRACGATGCCGACGCCAAGCAGCTCGCCGAGCAGCTGCCGTCGACCACGTCGAGCGACCACGGGGCGCCGTTCGCCGACATCTTCGGGCGGGTGAACGGCGACTTCTACAAGATCGACGGCGCCCTGTTCTCGCCGGCCGAAGCGATCGTCACGTCGGTGCGCACCGGCGCCACCTATCGCGGCGGGCGCCTGGAGCCGACCCTGGTGGACGCGTCCTTCACCTGAGGCGCCACCGGGCTTCCGGACCGTGATCGCGCGCGAGAGCAGCAGAAGGGCGGCCCGGGCGTGCACGAGCGGCATCCTCTCCCGCACGGGAGAGGATGGGGGCAGGGATCGGATCGGCCCGGAACGGACGGTGCCGGCCCTTCCGTCCCGCTCAGGCTCCAGGAGCGCCCTCCGTTCCGGAGCGTGCCAGTTCCCATGGCCCACCCCGCAGGCGGGCCTTCCATATGACGATCAGGACGACCATGCGCATCGGGCTCGCGGCCGATAACGGCACTTGGCACAAGACCCGCCTACTCGCGGCCCTGCGCGCGTGCAGCGTCGAGCCGGTGCTGTTCTCCCTCGCCGACGTGGCCGTCGTAACCGGCGGCGGCGAGCCGCTGCGGGTGCCGGGCTTCCCGGATTCGCTTCCGGACGGCGTCCTGATGCGGACCATCGCGGGCGGCACCTTCGAGGCGACGACGATGCGGCTCGGCGTGCTGCACGCCCTGGTAGCGGCGGGTGTCACCGTCTGGAACGCGCCGACCGCCATCGAGCGCTCGGTGGACAAGGCGGCCACCTCGCTACTCATCGACCGGGCCGGGCTTCCGACACCCGCGACCTGGGTCTTCTCGAAGCGTGAGGCGGCCGCATCCCTCGTCGCCGCCGAGGCGCGGCCGGGCGCGCCCCTGGTGCTGAAGCCGCTGTTCGGTTCGCAGGGCGAGGGGCTCGCCCTCATCGAACGGCCGGAGGACCTCCCCGACGAGGAGGCCGTGGCGCGTGTCTATTACCTCCAGCGCTACGTCCCGCGCCGGGACGGACTGTGGCGGGACTACCGGGTGTTCGTCTGCGACGGACGGGCGATCGCCGGCATGATCCGCGAGGGCGACGGCTGGATCACCAACGTCCATCGCGGCGGCCGGCCGATTCCCTGGGCCATGCCGCGGGCCGCCGCCGAGCTGGCCGAGGCGGCGGCCGCCGCGGTCGGCGTCGACTATTCCGGCGTCGACCTGATCGAGGACGGGGAGGGCGGGTTCTCGGTCCTCGAGGTCAATTCCATGCCGGCGTGGTCGGGCCTCCAGACCGTATGCGAGACCGACATCGCCGCCGCGGTCGTGCGCGGCTTCCTCGCCGCCGTCCGCGGTGCCAGCCGTCCCCGGCTCGTGGTGGCATGACCGGGCTCGACCCCGCATCGATCGGCACGCTCTACCGGGCGGCCTGCCTCGCGGAACTCGACGCCCTCAAGCCCGGCAACGTCCACGCCTATGCGCCGGGGCACCGCATGGTGCTGGACGATTTCGTGACCAGCGCCGACGTCTCGGCGCCGGCCCTGGCCGAGGCGGGCGCCGGGGTCGGGACGCGGATCCGCGGCGGCGTCGCCGCCACGATGGCGGCGGTGGGCCAGAACACCAATCTCGGCATCCTTCTCCTCTGCGCGCCCCTGGCGGCGGCGGCCGAGCGGGGCGCATCCGTCGCGACCGTGGTGGACACGCTCGACGGCGCGGATGCGGAGGCCGTCTTCGCGGCGATCCGCCTGGCCAATCCGGGCGGTCTCGGCCGCGCCGGCCGCCACGACGTCGCCGCCGCAGCGCCCGCGTCCCTGCGCGACGCGATGGCGGAAGCCGCGGACCGCGATCGGATCGCCCGCGCCTACGTGACCGGTTTCGCCGATGTGCCGGCGATCGGCCTGAAGGCCCTGACGGAAGCCCGCGCCCGCGGGCTCGATCCGACTTGGTGCACGACCGCGATCCACCTTGCCTACCTGCGGACGGTTCCCGACAGCCACATCGCCCGCAAGCACGGCCGGGACGCGGCCGAACGCATCCGCCAGGAAGCCGAGGCCGTCCTCGCCGGGGTCGATCTCGCCGGGAGGCCCGTCGAGGCGCTCCTCGTCCTCGACGCCTCCCTGAAGGCGCGGGGCATCAACCCGGGGACGAGCGCGGATTTCACGGTCGCGACACTGTTCTGGGACGCCCTCGCCACCGCCGGCGCAGGGCTGGCCTGACCCGCACGCACGTTCCGGCGTCCCTGCGCCGGACAGATGGAAATTCCTTCGCGTCAGGGCCTTGCGCGGGTTGTGAGCCGCAGGACCCCGCTGTAGGGTCCGCCGCGCTGTCCGGCCCAACCGGCTCGGCCCATCCGGCTCGGCCGGCATGGTCGGGCGCCGATAACAAGGATGGCTTCCCGGCCGCGGCACCGCCCGGCGCGCGGCTTTATTTCGGAATCCAGGGAGAGACACCGAATGGCGAAGATCACCAAGGTTCAGGTCGGCGAAGCGCTCGTCGGCGACGGCAACGAGGTTGCCCACATCGACCTCATCATCGGACCGCGCGGCTCGCCGGCCGAGACGGCTTTCTGCAACGGCCTCGTGAACAACAAGCACGGCTTCACCAGCCTGCTCGCGGTCATCGCGCCGAACCTGCCGTGCAAGCCGAACACCCTGATGTTCAACAAGGTCACCATCAACGACGCCCGTCAGGCCGTCCAAATGTTCGGCCCGGCCCAGCACGGCGTTGCCAAGGCCGTGCAGGACGCGGTGGCCGAGGGCATCATCCCGGCCGATGAGGCCGACGACCTGTTCATCCTGGTCGGCGTGTTCATCCACTGGGAGGCGGCCGACGACGCCAAGATCCAGAAGTACAACTACGAGGCGACCAAGCTGTCGATCCAGCGCGCCGTCAACGGTGAGCCGAAGGCTTCGACGGTCACCGAGCAGCGCAACTCGGCGCAGCACCCCTTCGCCGCCAACGCTTAGATCGGGGACGGTCCTGGGCAGAGTGAGCCTCCGCCCGCACCGCGGGGCCTGCTCCAGCGACTGGCTTCGATCTTCCTTGGCCGATAGATAGGCCCCTGAACGGGACGGCGTGAGCCGTCCCGTTTTTCATTTGTCGTCCACGCTTCTGGCCGTCAGCAGTGAAGGATGCGTCCCACTGCTCGGACGACCATCGATGCGAGGGCAGCGAGGCGTTCCGGATTCGGAGTAGACCCGCCGCGTGCGCCTGCGCCAACCCGGGGTCGCTACTCTGCGCTCACGATGACGGTTTGAGCCGGGGGCGAAGATCTGCTGCTCGGGGAAACACGGTCATCGAGCCCGATGCCCGAGCGCGCACACGCTGTAGGAGTCGCGGCATCGACCCCGTCAGACTGCCGGCAACGCGATACGGATAAGTGCGATTGACGAGGCGACGCAGCTTCGCACGCCCGCGCTGCGCGTTCACCGTCCTGACGCAGATCCTGAGGCGCCGCCTGCGCCCCGGCGTGCGCTGGCCGCCGCCGGCAAGCCTAACTCAGGATGAACGCTGGCCCTCCGCTTTCCGCTAAAAACGCGGCAGTCCCACGCGAAGACTGAATACCCAGCCGCCGATCACGATCCGTCGGATCACCAGGCATTCCATGACTGGATCGTGGCCTTCATCGAGACGGGTGCAGACGCTCCCAAGCACGACACCGTCGGGCGCCTGACCTTGGCCAAAACTTGGACCGTCCGTTCGGGGTGAGGGAGCGCATCGGGCATACCTCCGCTGCTGCCCCATCCAGGCGCGCCGAAGCGCCGTCGCCAGCCGTTCCTCCGTCCGAGCCGCGCGGGGAAGCGCCGCTTCGAGAAAAGAAAAGGGGCCGCCCTTCGGCGACCCCCTTCCTCTTCCGACAGGTGGTTGGCGTGGACCTTAGAAGTCCATGCCGCCCATGCCGCCACCGCCCGGCATCGGGGGAGCGCCGCTGTCCTTCTTCGGCGCGTCGGCCACCATCGCCTCGGTGGTCACCAGCAGGCCGGCGACCGAGGCCGCGTCCTGGAGGGCGGTACGCACGACCTTGGCCGGGTCGACGATGCCGGCCTGGATCATGTCGACATACTCTTCGGTCTGGGCGTTGAAGCCGTAGGTCTCCGAGGAGGTGTTGTCGGTGATCTTGCCGACCACGATCGAGCCTTCCACGCCCGCGTTCTGGGCGATCTGGCGCAGCGGGGCCTCGAGGGCCTTGAGGACGATCTTGATGCCGGCCTGGACGTCCGGAATGTCGGACTTCAGCTCGGCGACCGCCTTCTTGGCGCGCAGCAGCGCGGTGCCGCCGCCCGGGACGATGCCTTCCTCGACCGCCGCGCGGGTGGCGTTGAGGGCGTCATCGACGCGGTCCTTCTTCTCCTTGACCTCGACCTCGGTCGCGCCGCCGACGCGGATCACCGCGACGCCGCCCGCGAGCTTGGCCAGACGCTCCTGCAGCTTCTCACGGTCGTAGTCCGAGGTGGTCTCCTCGATCTGCGCCTTGATCTGCGAGATGCGGCCCTCGATGTCGGACTTCTCGCCGRCGCCGTCGATGATCGTGGTGTTCTCCTTCTCGATCCGCACGCGCTTGGCRCGGCCGAGCATCGGGAGCGTCACGTTCTCCAGCTTGATCCCGAGATCCTCGGCGATCATCTGGCCCTTGGTCAGGATCGCGATGTCCTCGAGCATCGCCTTGCGGCGATCACCGAAGCCCGGCGCCTTCACGGCCGCGACCTTCAGGCCGCCGCGCAGCTTGTTCACCACCAGGGTCGCCAGGGCCTCGCCCTCGATGTCCTCGGCGATGATCAGGAGCGGCTTGCCGGTCTGGACCACGGCCTCGAGCACCGGCAGCATCGCCTGGAGCGAGGACAGCTTCTTCTCGTGGATGAGGATGTAGGGGTCCTCAAGCTCGGCGACCATCTTCTCCGCGTTCGTGATGAAGTACGGGGACAGGTAGCCGCGGTCGAACTGCATGCCCTCGACGACGTCGAGTTCGGTCTCGGCCGTCTTGGCCTCCTCGACCGTGATCACGCCCTCGTTGCCCACCTTCTGCATGGCGTGGGCGATCATCTCGCCGATCTCCTTGTCGCCATTGGCGGAGATCGTGCCGACCTGGGCGATTTCCGCGGACGAGGCGACCTTGCGGGAGCGCGCGCCGATATCCTTCACGACCGCGGCGACGGCCAGATCGATGCCACGCTTCAGGTCCATCGGGTTCATCCCGGCGGCGACGTACTTCACGCCTTCGCGGACGATGGAGGCGGCGAGAACGGTCGCGGTGGTGGTGCCGTCACCGGCGGTGTCGCTCGACTTCGAGGCCACTTCGCGCACCATCTGGGCGCCCATGTTCTCGAACTTGTCGACGAGTTCGATCTCCTTGGCGACGGTGACGCCGTCCTTGGTGATGCGCGGGGCGCCGAAGCTCTTCTCGATCACGACGTTGCGGCCCTTGGGGCCGAGCGTCACCTTCACCGCGCTGGCGAGCAGTTCGACACCGCGCAGCATCTTCTCGCGGGCATCGACCGAAAAGCGAACGTCTTTGGCGGACATGGTGGTGCACTCATCATCTGTGGTTTGGCCCCGAGGCGCGCCACAGCGGGCGCCTCGAAGGGCAGATCGTCGTCAGGCTCCGAGCGGCCTGATCCGGGCTAGGCGATGACGCCCAGAATGTCGGATTCCTTCATGATCAGGAGGTCCTGACCGTCGATCTTGACTTCGGTGCCGGACCACTTGCCGAACAGGACGCGGTCGCCGGCCTTCACGTCGAGGGCGTTGACGCGGCCGGCCTCGTCGCGGGCGCCGGGGCCGACGGCGATGACCTCGCCCTCCTGCGGCTTCTCCTTGACCGTATCGGGAATGATGATGCCGCCCTTGGTCTTCTCCTCGCCTTCGATGCGACGGAGCACCACGCGGTCGTGCAGCGGACGGAATGTCATCGTGAGATCCTGATCGTTCCCTGGCGAGATCCAACCGACATGGTTGGCGCTGTCGCGGGAGGAGTCGCGACGAGAAAGTCGTCGCTGCCCGATCGATGCATCATTAGCACTCGCCGCGCGGAAGTGCTAATCCTATGAGCGCGCGGCGGGACGCGCTGTTCCGGAGCCGGCGTGGCACGCCTCCGCTGCCGCTCCCGTGCGGACACCGATGCGTCTAACCGGCTGCTTACGTCGCACGACCGCGGCCCGGCTCGGATCGACCTGCGCACCGATGCAACCTTCCGCCTCCGGTCATAAGGCCAAGCGGGAGGGCGCCGGGGTGGTCCTTGCACGCAGCCGGCATCGATTTGCGTCGGGCAGCGGCGGGCTGGCCAGGCGCATGACGCCATGGCATGGGCAGGATGGTGATCGATCATCCCGCTTCCTTCCGACCCACGTCGCTCGCAAGCCTGGGTTGGTCCGACTTCTTCGCAGACCAGCGTGAACCCCACGAGGCCGATCTGGCCCCGATGCGGATCGCGACGCTTCACCGGTCTCGCTTGACCGCCCTGTCGGGAGTCGGATCCGTCGAACTGACGCTCGCGATTCACGCCAGCACGAGCGACTTCACCGTGGGGGATTGGGTCTTCGTCGATCCCCAGACCCGGACTCTGCATCGCCGTCTCGGCCGCAGGACGGTCATGGAGCGACGCACCGAAGGCAGCCGAGACCTGCAGGCCGCTGCGGCTAATGTCGATACGCTGTTCATCGTCACGTCCTGCAACGCCGATTTCAATCCGGCGCGACTGGAGCGCTATCTGGCTCTGGCCAATCAAGGCGGCACAACCCCGGTGATCCTGCTCACCAAGGCCGACACGACCACCGATGTGGGAGACTACCAGCGTCAGGCGTCCCAGCTGCAACGGGGGCTCGACGTCGTGACCCTCAACCCCCGTCTGCCCGCAGCGGCCAACGCGCTCGCGCCCTGGTGTGGGATGGGGCAGACCGTGGCGCTGGTCGGCTCCTCCGGTGTCGGCAAATCGACCCTGGTGAACACGCTGGTCGGTCCCGGTCAGGCACAGGCCCAGCAGACCGGGGGCATCCGCGAGCACGATGCCAAGGGACGCCATACGACCACGTCGCGTTCGTTGCATGCCATCGCCGACGGCGGCTGGGTCATCGACACGCCGGGGATGCGAACGCTGCACGTCAGCGGCGCCGCGGACGGCATCGAAACCCTGTTCGCCGAGATCATCGAACTCACGCCCGCGTGCCGGTACCGTGACTGTACCCACACCCGCGAACCCGGTTGCGCCGTGCAGGCCGCTGTCGCGGACGGCCGGCTCGAACCCGAGCGGTTGAACCGGTGGCGCAAGCTGTTCGATGAGAACCGGAACAATACACCGCAGCCTTCGGGTCCACGCGGAGCCCGACGCCCGCGCAGGTAGGCCGCCGCCTGACCGTCCCGATGCGGCGGCTTCGGGCGCGGGCGGCGGCGCCCCGTGCCCGGAAACCGGCATGACGCTCTGACCCTTCGGCCACGCCCGTGGCAATCCAGCTTCGAAGGCGGCATGCTCGTCGGGTGGGTCGGTACGGTCTCGTCGACAGCGACCGGCAGTGTCGGACCTCAATGCGTCTGGATGAGATGAGCGTGACCGGACACCCATCGAACGCGTCGCGTGCGCGACGTGTCGCCGTCCTCGGTGGCACCGGGACGATCGGGCGTGCGACCGTGCGAGCGCTGGTGTCACGCGGCCATGACGTGGTCTGTTTCGTCAGGCACCGCGCCGACCTCGACGACCCTTCGGCCCCGCCCGCGCGCACCCGCCTGCCTACAGGCGCCACCGCGAGGGTGGTGGACGTGACCGATCCATCGTCCCTCGCCGACGCGGGTTTCCGCGGCGAGCCGTTCGACGTCCTGGTCTCGTGTCTCGCCTCGCGCACGGGATTGCCCGACGACGCCTGGGCGATCGATTATCAAGCGCATGTGAGCGCGTTGCACGCCGGCAAGGCGGCCGGCGTGACACACGTCATCCTGCTCTCGGCGATCTGCGTCCAGAAGCCGAGGCTCGCGTTCCAGCACGCCAAGCTCGCGTTCGAGGGCGTGCTGGTGCAGTCGGGCCTCGATTACACGATCGTGCGGCCGACGGCGTTCTTCAAATCACTGTCGGGGCAAATCGATCGTCTGAAACGCGGGAAGTCCTTCCTGATTTTCGGCGATGGCAGGCTGACATCCTGCAAGCCGATCAGCGACGACGACCTGGGCCACTACATCGCCGATTGCCTCGACCATGCGGACCGGCGCAATCGCGTGCTCCCGATCGGCGGCCCGGGCGAAGCCGTGACCCCGAAGGCGCAGGGCGAGCAGCTCTTCGCCCTGCTGGGGCGCAAAGCGCGGTTCACGCATGTGCCCGTGGCCCTTCTGGACGCCATCATAGCCACGCTGACCGTGCTGGGACGGCTGGCCCCGGCCCTGGCAGCCAAGGCTGAGCTCGCGCGCATCGGACGGTACTACGCGACGGAGTCCATGCTCGTTCTGGATCCGGCGACGGGGCAGTACGATGCGCACGCCACACCGTCGACGGGCTCCGAAACGCTCTTCGCCTACTACGCGCGCGTGATCCGAGGCGAGGCCGCCGCCGAGCGCGGCGACCACGCCGTGTTCTGAAGGCGCGCCACTCGGACGCCCGCGCGAGCGGGCACCGTGACGGCTCGATGGTATCCGAACGGAGCGGGTTGCCGACGGCGCAATGGTTCGGTCGCGGCCGTCACATCGCCCCGAGCGCCCGGGGAAGCCACAGCGACAGGCCGGGCCAATAGGTCACCAGGACCAGGAAGGCCAGCATCGTCAGCAGCCACGGCAGCACCGCGACCGTCAGCTCGGAGATGCCCATATGGGCGATGCCGCTGGCGACGTAGAGGTTGAGCCCGACCGGCGGGTGGCACAGGCCGACCTCCATGTTGACCGCCATGATGATCCCGAAATGGATCGGGTCGATCCCGAGCTTGACCGCGATCGGGAACAGGATCGGCGCCATGATCAGCAGGATCGAGGACGGCTCCATCACGTTGCCGGCGATCAGCAGGATGATGTTGACCACGAGCAGGAAGACCAGCGGGCTGAAGTTCATGGCGATCAGCCACGCCGCCATCGTCTGCGGGATGTTCTCCGACGTCATCAGGAAGGAGAACAGCACCGCGTTCGTGATGATATAGAGCAGCATCGCGCTCATGTTCGCCGAGGCGAGGAGCACCCGGGGCACGTCCGACAGCTTGAGGTCGCGGTAGACGAAGACCGCGATGACGAAGGCGTAGACCGCGGCGGTCGCGGCCGCCTCGGTGGGCGTGAAGATCCCCGCGTAGATGCCGCCGATCACCATCACCACGAGGAACAAGCCCCAGGCGCTCTCGCGGAAGGCGCGCAGGCGCTCGGCCCAGGAGGCCTTCGGCATGCGCGGATAGCCGCGGCGCTTGGCGATGACGAAGGTGACGCTCGCCAGCATCGCCGACAGGACGATGCCGGGCATCACGCCGGCCAGGAACAGGTTGCCGATCGAGGAATTCGTCGACACCCCGTAGAGCACGAGGATGATCGAGGGCGGCACGAGGATGCCGAGCGCCCCCGAGGTGGTGATCACCCCGGCGCCGAAGCGCCGCGGGTAGCCCTCGGCCACCATGGCGGGCAGGATGATCGAGCCGATGGCCACGACGGTGGCCACGCTCGATCCCGACACGGCGGCGAACAGCGCGCAGGCGACGACGCCGGCGAGGCCGAGGCCGCCCGGCCAATGCCCGACGAGCGAGGTCGTGAAGGCGATCATCCGCCGCGCCACGCCGCCATGGGCCAGGAAGTTGCCGGCGAGGATGAAGAACGGGATCGCCATGATCGAGAAGTTCTCGATCCCGGTGAACAGCTTGAGCGCGACGCTCTCGATCGGCACCTGCGTCAGGGTGAACAGGAAGGTCAGCACCGTCAGGCCGAGGGCGATCGAGATCGGCATCCCGGTGAGCATGAGGGCGATGAGCAGCCCGAAGATGATCAGGCCGCTCATGCGGGGCCTCCCTCGCGGCCGAGCTGGACCGGGTCGACGCCCTCGACGGTCTGGACGCCGTCGACATGGGCGTGGTCACGGGCGGGCAGGTGCCCGGTCGTCCAGAAGCCCCACGCGACCTGCAGGAAGCGGAAGCACATCAGGTAGGAGCCGAGCGGGATCGCGAGGTAGACGATCCAGACCGGGATCTCCATGTCGGGCGTCGTCTGGTCGGTGTGGCCGATCCGCCAGACGAAGTTCGTGCCGAGCGTGCCGACGATCCCGGTGAACAGGGCGCCCGCCGCGAGGCTGAGCAGGACCATGCCCCGGCGCGCGCGCGGCGGCAGCCGGTTGACCAGCACGTCGACGCCGACATGGATCCCGGTGCGCACGCCGTAGGCCGCGCCGAACTTCGCGACCCAGATGAACATGTAGATGCACAGTTCCTGCGACCAGCCGAAGTCGATCCGGTCGGTGTAGTCCTGCAGCGCCGGGATGCCGGAGAGGAACCGGTGCACCACCGTGGCGAAGGTGATGACGGTCGCGGCCGCCATCAGCGTTCCGATCAGCACCTCTTCGAGCCGATCGAGAAGTTTCAGCAACATGGTCGGTCCGGGCGGCGCTGAGGCGGGATCAGTTGTTCGGCGCCGCCTCGGCTTCCTTGTTCAGCGCCGTGACCAGATCCTTGCCGACGCGGGACGCCATCTCGCGCTGGACCGGCGCCAGGGCCTTGCGCCACGCGGCGTTCTCGGCCTCGGTCGGCGTGTAGACCTCGGTCTTGCCGGTGGCGCGGATGTCGGCGAGGGCCTTCTCGTTCTGCTTGTCGGCGATCTCGTGCTCGTAGGCGGTCGCGTCCTTCATCGCCCCTTCGAGCGTCGTGCGGAGGTCGGCCGGGAGGCCATCCCAGAAGCCCTTGTTCACGATGACCGCGTAGCCGACGTAGCCGTGATAGGTCAGCGAGGCGTGCTTCTGCACCTCGTTGATCTTCTGGGTCGTCACGTTCGACGGCGGGTTCTCCTGGCCGTCGACGACGCCGGTCTGCAGCGCCTGATAGAGTTCGGAGAAGGCCAGGACCTGCGGCAGCGCCCCGAGCTGCTTGAACTGCGCCTCCAGCACCTTCGAGGACTGGATCCGGAACTTCAGGCCCTTCACGTCCTCCGGCCCGTGCATCGGCTTGTTGGCGGTGAGGATCTTGAAGCCGTTGTCCCAGTAGCCGAGGCCCTTGATGCCCTTGGATTCGAGCTTCTTGAACAGGCCCTGGCCGATCGGCCCGTCCTGGACGCGCCGCAGCACCTGCTCGTTGGGGAAGATGTAGGGCAGGTCGAAGGCCTCGAACTCCTTCACGCCGAGGGGGCCGAACTTGCTCGTGGACGGCGCCAGCATCTGCACGGCGCCGAGCTGGAGCATCTCCACCTCTTCCTTGTCCTTGTAGAGCGTGCTGTTCGGGTAGATCTCGACCTTGACCGCCCCCTTGGTGCGCTCCTCGGCGAGCTGCTTGAACCGCTCGGCCCCCTGGCCCTTGGGCGTGTCGGTGGTGACGACGTGGCTGAACTTGATGACGATCGGGGTCTGCGCCGCGGCCGGCGCGGCGAAGGCGAGCGCACAGGCGAGCGCACCGAGAATCCGAGCCGTCATCGCGTCCTCCCAGACTGACATCCGCGTCGTTGCGCGGATTGAATTTTGGATAGACTTGCAGGTGAGCGCCGCGGCGACAAGCACGAAAGTGTGATGTCCGGGGGAAGATGTCGTTTGCGCCGATGGTTCTGCCGTCGATCGGGATCGCCGCCGGACCGGATCAAGTCGCGTCAGCCCTTGTCGCGCCCGCCGATGTAGGCCTGCACCGCCTCGCGATGCTCGGGCGTCGCGGTGACGACCGCGTAATGGGACGAGATCAGGTCGAGGTTGGTGCGCAGGTCGTTGCGCATCCCCTGGTAGACCGCCCGCTTGATCAGGCTCAGCGTCAGCGGCGGCGCCTTGGCGATCTTCCGCGCGAGCGCCTGGACGGCCGGCATCAGGTCCGCGTCGGCGTGGACGCCGTTGACGAGGCCGATCCGCAGGGCCTCCTCGGCGTCAATGAAATCACCGGTGAAGAACAGTTCCAGCGCCTTCGCGGTCCCGACGAGGCGGGGCAGGAAATGGGCGCCGCCCGCACCGGGGACGAGGCCGACCCGCACGTAGGTCTCGGCGAAGCGGGCACTCTTCGCCGCGAAGCGCAGGTCGCACATCAGGGCGAGGTCGAGGCCCGCACCGGTGGCGACACCGTTGAGGGCCGCGATCACCGGCTTGTCGAGATCCTCCAGCGTCAGCGGGATGCGCTGGATCCGCCCGTGGAGTTCATCCTTGCGCTGGGCGGGCAGTTGGTCGAGGCGCTCGCCCATCTCGACGATGTCGCCGCCGCTGCAGAAGGCCGAGCCCGCCCCGGTCACGATCACGACGCGGATCGCCGCGTCGGTGCGGCAGCGCTGCAGGGCCGCCGTCCAGGCCTCGATCATCGGGAAGGTGAAGGCGTTCTTCCGCTCGGGCCGGTTCAGCGTGATCGTCGCCACGCCCTCCGCGACGGAGAACAGCAGGTCGTCGCCCGCGTCGCGGGTCGCGGTCTCAGCATTCATCGGGCAGCCTCCAGGGGCGCAGAATCCGGACGGTTCGGGGCGTCGCTCAGGGCGGCGATCTCCGTCGGGTCGAGCCCGGCCTCGGCCAGGACCTCGGCGGTGTGCTCGCCGAGCCTGGGGGCGTGGCGGCGGATCGCGAAGCGGCTGCCGCTGAACGAGACCGGGCGGCGCATGGTGCGGTAGCGCCCCTCGCTCGGATGCTCGGCGGTGCCGAAAAAGCCCACCGCCTTCAGGTGCGCGTCCTCCGGCAGGTCCTCCAGCCCGAGGACCGGCATGCACGGGATGCTCACCGAGTCGCAGAATGCCACCCATTCGGCCGTGGTCCTGCGCGGCGCCTCCTCCTCGACCAGCGCGTAGAGGATCTCGATGTTCTCGACCCGCACGGCGAGCGGCGCGAAGCGTGGGTCGTCCACGAAGTCGAGCCGGCCGGTGTGGATGAAGAAGTCGCGCCAGTTCCGATCGGAATAGGGCAGGATGCAGGCGTGGCCGTCCCGGGTCCGGTAGGGCTTGCGCCGCGGGCTCAGGACCCGGTTGAAGCCCGGCGGCCCGAGCGGCGGCTCGAAGGCGTAGCCGACCATGTGTTCGACGAAGTTGAACTCCACCATGGTCTCGAACATCGGCACCTCGACCGCCTGCCCGCCGCCGCCGGCCCGGCGCTCGTAGAGGGCGGCGAGGATCGCGCAGGCGATGGCCTGACCGGCGATCTTGTCGCACAGCACCGTGGGCAGGTAGCCGGGCTGGCCGGTGGCGGCTTTCTGCAGGGCCGCCAGGCCGGAGCCCGCCTGGATCAGGTCGTCGTAGGCCGCCTTGTGGGCGTAGGGGCCGTCGGCTCCGAACCCGTAGGCACCGCAGAAGATGATATCGGGCTTCAGTGCGCGCACGCGGTCGTAGCCGTAGCCCAGGCGCAGGATCGCGTCGGGGCGCATGGAGTGCACGAGGACGTCCGCCGTGCCGATCAGCCGGTCGAGGGCCGCGCGCGCCGCGGGTCGCTTCAGGTCGAGGCGGACGCTGCGCTTGTTGCGGTTGAGGTGCAGGAAGTTGCCGCCCATCCCGGCGCTGCGGGCCGGCCGGTAATGCCGGAAGGAATCGCCCTCCGGGGTCTCGATCTTGATCACGTCGGCGCCGAGATCGGCCAGGATGTGCGTCGCCGAGGGGCCCATGATCACGCTGGTCAGGTCGACGACCCGCACGCCCGCGAGCGGCCCGGCTTTCTTCGTCTCCGTGTGGTGAGTCTCGGCGGAGTGATCCGGCACGCACAGGTCTCCCATCTCAGCCGGCGCCGCCCCGGAGCCGGACCAGCATCGGCCACAGGGCCGCGCCGCCGCCCGCGCAGACCGTGCGCCCGATCCGCTCCTGCCAGAGGACGTCGGGTCCGAACTCGTCGCGCCAGGACCACAGCCGCCGCGTCGCGCGGTGGAGCGGGTGCTCCTGCGTGAAGCCCATGGCCCCGTGGATCTGGTGGCCGATCGCCGCGACGTGCCCCGCGGCCTCGCCGCAGCGCGCCTTCGCGATGGCGGTGGCCAGGACGAAGCGCGGATCGCCCCAGCAGGCGGCCGCGAGGTCGGCGGCCGCACTCGCCGCCGCGACGTGCCCCGCGGCCTCGGCCAGCATGTGCTGGATCGCCTGGAACTTGGCGAGCGGCCGGCCGAATTGCTGCCGCTCCTGGGCGTGATCGAGGGCGGAGGCGAGGCCGGTCTCCATCGCGCCCACCATCTGCTGCGCCCGAACCCAGGCGCCGAGGGCCTCGACGGCCGGCACGCCCCCTTCGGTGCTCCAGCCCGGCGCGGCGCGGACATCGTCGGCCGAGACGGTGCAGCCCGTCAGGTCGAGAGTGTCGCGGGGCTCGCCCGCGAGGTTGTGGTGCGTGTCGCGGATCGTGCCGGGTGCTCCGATCCGCACGAGATGGGGGACGCCCGCCCCGTCGACCGCGTCGAGGAGCAGGGCGGCGACCGAACCGCCCCAGGGCACCTGCACGACCCGCCCGTCCAGGACGAAACCATCCGCACGCGGCGCGATCCGCACCGGGCTGCCGCCCGGGACCAGCGACGCGGCGGCCTCGCTCGCGCGCCCGCCCGCGGCGGCCCAGAGCGCCGCGCCGACGATCGTCTCGGGC
>NZ_JBFUGA010000034.1:0-48673 GCF_056403155.1 Methylobacterium sp. P3_A11 | reverse complement strand
CCGAGGGACCAGATGTCGGGCAGGCCGAGATCGATCCGGCGGATGCCGGCGTGGTCGAGGAGCGGATCGACGGGTCCCGGGATCGCCTGGATGTAGGTCACCGCGAGCCCGGCCTCGGCGAGCCCGCGGGCCGATTCCAGGGCCACCTTCTCGGCCCCGCCGCTGGCGGCCGCGAACTCGGCCAGGATCACGACATGCATGGTGACCCTCTCGGGGCGCGTCTCGGTCTCGGAGGCCGGCAGGATGGCAAAGACCGGTTTACGGGGGATCAACCGCGGCCGTTTACAGATCCCGGTCCCGGATCAGAGCGGCGGAATTCCTGACGTGCACGTCGTCCTCGTCGCAGACCATGCCGCGATCAACGGCGGCCAGGCCAAGGTCGCGATCGAATCCGCCCTGGGCCTCGCCGCCCGCGGGATCCGCGTCAGCCTGTTCGCCGCGGTCGGCCCGGTGGACCCCCGGCTGGAGGCCGCGGGCATCCGCGTGGTCTGCCTGGAGCAGGACGACGTCACCACGGCGCGCAGCAAGCTGGCCTTCGCCGCGCAGGCGATCTGGAACGGGCCGGCGCGCCGCGCCCTCGCGGCGGAACTCGCCGCCTGCGATCCCCGCGACACCGTGGTCCACGTCCACGCGTTCGCCAAGGCGCTCTCGCCGTCGATCGGCCCGGCGCTCCGGGCGTCGGGTCTGCCCTGCCTCTACACGATGCACGAGTTCTTCCTGGTCTGCCCGACGGGTGGATTCTACGCCTATCCGGAACAGCGGATCTGCCACCGCACGCCGATGTCGACCGCCTGCATCGGCGCGAACTGCGACGCGCGAAGCTACCCCCGCAAGGTCGCCCGCCTGATCCGCCACGTCGGCCTCGCCCAGGTGGCCCGCCTGCCGGAGCTATTCGGCCACGTCGTGACGATCAGCGACCTCCAGGAGAGCGTCGTCCGGCCGCTGATGCCGCGCAGGACCGTGTTCCACCGGGTCGACAACCCGATCGCGGTGGCGCAGGCGCCGGTGCACGACGGCCCGCCGGGCGACTTCCTCTTCGTCGGGCGGATCTCCACCGAGAAGGGCGCGCCGATCTTCGCCGAGGCCGCCCGGCGGGCGGGGGTGCGGGCGGTCTTCGTCGGCGACGGCCCCCAGCGGGCCGAACTCGCCGCGCGCTATCCCGAGGCCGCGATGCTCGGCTGGCGCGACGCCGCCGGCGTGCAGGCGCTGATGCGGCAGGCCCGGGCGCTGGTCTTCCCGAGCGTCTGGTACGAGGGCCAGCCGCTCACCGTGTACGAGGCCCTGGCCTGCGGCACGCCGGTGATCGTCAGCGATGCCTGCGCGGGTCGGGAGGCGGTGGTCGACGGCGAGACCGGCTTCTGGTTCCGTTCCGGCGATCCGGAGGCGCTGGCCGCCCCTCTGAGGCGGCTCGCCGATGACGGGCTCGCGGCCCGGATGGGCCGCGCCGCCCATGGCCGCTACTGGACGGCGCCCCTGAGCCTCGACGCGCATCTCGACCGGCTGGCACGGGTCTACGAGACCGTGATGCGCGGCGCCGATGCCCGCGGGCCGGTCGGGGTCCGGGCGGCCGGGCTGCCGCCCGCGACGGCCTGATGCCGCTTTCGGTTGGCGGTCGGGCGCCGCCGTCTTTGCGAGCGCAGCGAAGCAACCCAGGGCAGCGCCACGATGGCCGAGGTCGCGCTGCCCTGGGTCCCTTCGCTACGCTCGTGATGACGGTGTGGCCGCTTCGACGGAGACTCTGACCGGACGCCATCTCGCCTTCCGGCCGATCGATGCTCACACTGGAAAAATCGGAAACACCGGCCGCTGCCCGCGTTGATGCGCACCGGCACCTTGCGTGCCCCCGTCACGGACGAGTGAGCGCCATGGCCGAGGATCAGAAGCAGAACGAGACCAAGCCGGGCTTCCAGCAGGGCAGTGCCAAGCCGGGCAGTGCCAAATCGGGCGACGCCAAGAATCCCGAGAACAGGCAGGAGAAGCTGGACGAGCGCCTCGACGAAGCCCTGGAGGAGACGTTTCCGTCGAGCGATCCCGTCTCGGTGAAGATCACCAAGTAGGTCCCGGCCCGGGCGGCGCGAACCCGCCCGGTCGAAGACGGGTCCGGCGTCGGGGACGAGGCCGGACCCGAGACGCCCCTACGCGGCTTCGAGGAGGCGGCGGGCAATCACCTGGGCCTGGATCTCGGCCGCACCCTCGAAGATCGAGAGGATGCGCGCGTCGCACAGGATCCGGCTGACCGGGTATTCCAGCGCGAAGCCGTTGCCGCCATGGATCTGGAGGGCGTTGTCGGCCGCCGCCCAGGCGACGCGGGCGCCCAGCAGCTTGGCCATCCCGGCCTCCAGATCGCAGCGCTTGTCGGCATCCTTCTCGCGGGCCGAGAAGTAGGTGAGCTGTCGGGCGATGTTGATCTCCACCGCCATCATGGCGAGCTTGTCGGCGACCCGCGGGAAGCTGACCAGGGGCTTGCCGAACTGGACGCGCTCCTCGGCGTAGCGCAGGCCGACATCGAGGGCGGACTGGGCGACGCCGACGGCCCGCGCGGCGGTCTGGATGCGGGCCGATTCGAAGGTCTGCATCAGCTGGGCGAAGCCCTTGCCCTCGACCTCGCCGAGGAGGTTCGCGGCCGGCACCTCGAACCCCTCGAAGGCCAGCTCGTACTCCTTCATGCCGCGGTAGCCGAGCACCTCGATCTCGCCGCCCGACAGGCCCTGGACCGGGAACGGATCCTCGTCCGTCCCGCGGGGCTTCTCGGCGATCAGCATGGAGAGGCCCCTGTGGCCCTTCTCCTCGGGCTTGGTCCGGACCAGCACGGTCATGATGTCGGCGCGGACCGGGTGGGTGATCCAGGTCTTGTTGCCGGTTATTTTCCACGTATCGCCGTCCTTGACGGCCTTGGTGCGCAGGCTCGCGAGGTCCGAGCCCGTATTCGGTTCGGTGAAGACGGCAGTCGGCAAAATATCGCCCGCGGCGATCTTCGGCAGGAAGCGCTGCTTCTGCTCCTCGGTCCCGCCGCACAGGATCAGCTCGGCGGCGATCTCCGAGCGGGTGCCGAGCGAGCCGACGCCGATATAGGCCCGGGACAGTTCCTCCGAGACCACGCACATGGCGGTCTTGGGCAGGCCCATGCCGCCGTATTCCTCGGGGATCGTCAGGCCGAAGACGCCGAGTTCGGCCATCTTCTGCACGATCTCCATCGGGATGTAGGCGTTCTTCAGGTGCCATTCGTGCGCCTGATCCACCACCTCAGCCTTGCCGAAGCGGCGCATCTCGGAGCGGATCGCCTCCATGTCCTCGTCGAGGCCCGAGGCACCGACCGTGGCCGAGCCGCTGCCGTCGCGCATCTGCGCCACGAGGGCGGCACGATTCTCCGGCGTGTTGCCCTCGGCGATCAGGGTCTCGACGGCATCGGAGCGGTAGGACGCCACCTCCTTGGCGGTGAGGCCGAGCGAGCCGGTCGGACGGACCATTTCCGCCTGGCTCATCGGGATGCCGGAGAAGAGCTGGTCGAGATACTCGCCGGCGCCGATCCGGACGAGGAGCGACTCGGTCTCGCCGAACCGGCCCTCGGCCTGGAGGCGCTCGGCATAGCCGCCGAGTTCGCGGATCGCCTCCGCGTAGGTCGCGAGCCAGGCGAGCCCATGGGCGGCGTGCTGCTGCCCTTCGAGCTTGCCCGCATCGATCCGCCCGTCCGTCCCGAGGATCCGCGTGCGGACCCGGCGCGTGGCTTCCGCGACGAGGGCCTTGGCGCTCTCGCCGGCGGCCTTGGTCAGGGCCACGAGATCCTGCGGCTCGGTCTGGATGGCGGGGGATGCGGACATGGTTTTTTGCTCGCGTGGCGTCGTCTTGGATCGGGTCTTTTAACCTGTCGCGGTCCGGAGCCGAAGCAGATTTCGTTTGTGGCGTCTTGAACTGAAGTTGAATACCGGTCCCGCCGGTCCGACGGCCGTCCCACCGAAGTCAAGGGGCGCCCGGGGGGAGGATGCGCGCGGGTCCCGACATTGATGATCCGTGGTCCGGACCGCCGGAACGTGTCCGTCTCAGTGCCGCTGCTCGCAGCGCGTCTTCACGTAGGCGCCGTCCTCGCCCTTGAACCCGGAATTGGCCGCCAGCACCGGTCCCTGCACGAGGCATTCCTGAAGCGTGTGGGCGGGTCCGGTGACCACGTCGAGGGCGGTCTCGCGCGAACAATCCGGGGCCTGGACGGAGGCGGCGCAGATGAGGGCGACGACGATGATCGAGTTCATGGGACCTCCCGGATCGGCCCGGCTTCTCGGACGGCGGGCGCAATGAAGCGCAAGGCGCGGGCCCCCGTCCAGGTTCCAGCGCCGGGCGCTTCGTCACACGTGACGCGTCTCCGGGCCGCGCCGGGCCGTCAGGCCTGCGCGGCGAGATCCGCTCCGCCTTCGATCGCCTCCGGGCTCGGGACCCGGTTCTCACCGAGCCGGTGCAGGAAGGCCGTGAAGGCCGGATTGCGTCCGATGCTGCAGGCGGCCACCGCACGGCCATCCCGGACGTAGTAGGCGATGAAGTCGAGCGCCTCCGGATCGCCCTGCAGGATGATCCGCTCGAAATCCGGGGCGTAGCCGCCGTAATCCAGGCGCTTGTCGCCCTGGTTGCTCCAGAAGAAGGGCGCGCCGGCGAATCCGCCCGTCGCCCCCAGGATCGCCCGCGCGACATGCGTGCCGTGCTGCTGCGCCAGCCGCCAATGCTCGATCCGGGCCGTGAGCCCGCTTCCGCGTTCCGGGAAGGCCGCGATGTCGCCCGCGACCCAGACGCCGTCGGCGAGCTTCAGGTCGGCGCCGACCGGGAGACCGCCATGCGCATCCGGCTCGACCCCGGCGACGATCCCGGTCTCCGGCGCCGCGCCGGCACCGACGAGAACGATGTCGGCCGGCAGCCTCGTCCCGGTCTCGGTCTCCACCGCGGCGACGTGGGCGTCGCCGACGATCCGCGCGACGCTGCCGGTCACGAAGGTCACGCCGTTGCCCGCATGGTAGCGCTTCAGGGCCGCGCCCACGGCCTCGCCGAAGCGCTTGGCGAAGGGGATCTCCTCGCGGGACAGCACCGTCACCGAGAGCCCGCGCTTGGTCAGGAAGGCCGCCGCCTCCAGGCCGATGAAGCCCGCGCCGATGACCACCACGCGCTTGGCGTCCTCCGCCGCGGCGCTGAGCCGCACCGCATCGTCGAGGCTGCGCAGGGTCATGACGCTGTCGAGGTCCTTCCCCTCGAAATCGGGCGTCACGGCCCGGCTGCCGGTGGCGATCAGCAGCGCGTCGCCGGTGAGGACACGGCCGTCGGCCAGGGTGACGCTGCGGGCGGCCGGGTCGATCCGGGTCGCCGTGGCCTCGATGCGCGCGACCTGATGCGCGGCAGCGAAATCGGGCTCCAGCAGGGTCTTCTCCGGCGGCGTGGGCTTGGCCAGGAACTGCTTGGACAGCTTGGTGCGGTCGTAGGGCGGGTGCGCCTCGCGGCCGACCAGGGTTATCGCACCGGAAAAGCCCTCACGGCGCAGGGTCGTCACGCAGGCGGCCGCCGCCGCGCCGGTGCCGACGATCAGGACGTGGGACACGGGCGTCTGCGCGCGCTTGGCCGGGGCGGGCTCTGGGGTGAGCGTCGCCACCGCCTCGCCGCCCTCGATCCGAACCGGATACCGGGTCAGCGAATCCAGGGCCGGCGGCTCCTCCAGGCTGCCGTCGGCGAGGGCGAAGGCCGCCTTGTGCCAGGGGCAGTAGAGCCGGCCGCCGCAGATCTCGCCCTTGGCGAGCGGCGCCCCGAGATGCGGGCACTTGGCCTGGAAGGCGCGCACGCCGGACGCGTCGCGCACGAACAGCACCGCGTCCTCGCCCGCCTTGCCCTCGGCCTTGCCGCCCATCGGGATCGCGTCGAGGGCGAGGCGGATCTCGCGGGGCTTGTCCTGGTCCATGGTCTCCTGGTCCATGATCGCCTCGCTCGGTTGCCGGCAGGGCCGTCATGGCCCGCGCGCACCAAACCGCGAGGCCGCGAAGGGTTTCCGGGCCTTCGGTCGCAGCCCCGGCGGCTCAGCCCCGGCTCGCCACCGCCACGCCGAGGGCGGCGAGCGCCATGCCGGCCCCCTGCACGGGGGTCAGCACCTCGCCGAACAGCAGGTAGCCGAGGATCGCCGCCACCGGCGGCACCAGGAAGAACAGCGCGGCGACGCCCGCCACCGCGCCCCGCCGGATCAGCACCAGCAGCAGCAGGATCCCCGCCACCGAGTTGACCAGGACCGCCCAGGCGAGGCCGAGCCACAGGGGCGCCACCGGCTCGAAGGTCACGCTGCCGAAGGCGAGCGCGAGGGGAATCGCACAGGCCATGCCGCCGACGAACTGGAGCGTCGCGCCGGCCAGGAGATCGACCCGGCCGCCGGTGCGCTTCTGCCAGAGGGTGCCCAGCGTCAGCGCCAGGACCGCCAGGAGGCTGACAGCGAGCGCCCGCGGCGGGATCCCGGACGGGTCCGTGGCGCCGAGCTTCGGGGCGAGCACGAGGGCCGTGCCGGCAAAGCCCAGGAGGATGCCCACCGCCCGCCGCCCGCTGACACGCTCGCCGAGCAGCGGACGCGCCAGGAGGGCGGTGAGCAGCGGCTGGAGGCTGCCGACCAGCGCCGCGATCCCGGCCGGCAGCCCGTGGCTCACCGCCCAGAACACCCCCGACAGGTAGACCCCCTGCATCAGGAATCCCGCGATGACGGGGTCGCGCCAGCCCGCCCGGTCCCCCGGCCAGCGCACCCGGGAGGCCGCGGCGATCCCGGCCAGCACCAGGGCGACGGCCGTGAAGCGGACGGCCGTGAAGGCCAGCGGGTCGACGTGCGGCACCACCGCCCGGGCAGAGATGAAGCCCGTGGCCCAGATCGGGATGAACAGCGCCGGAAGGGCGCCGGACGCGAGACTCGACGGGCGTGCGGGCTTCAGCATGGCGTTATCTTAAGGGGCATCGCGGCGGCGAGGCGCAACAGCGATCCGCATCCGGTACCCCGGCGTGGCGCGGGCGCTTCACCGGTCGGCGATCGGGACCGGATCGGGCCGGCGGCGTTGACGGGCGGGCTCGGGCGCCGTTCATCGGCGGTCCGCTCCGCCCGAGGATCGTTGGACACCCGTGAAATCTCTCCGCAGCCGATTCGAGGTCGCGGGCCTCGCCGCGCAGCGCTTCGTCGCCCATGACGGCTGGGCGATCGCGAGCCACATCGCGCTCTCGACGCTGACGTCGCTGTTCCCGTTCCTGATCCTGCTGGCGGCGCTCGCCGGCCTGTTCGGCACGCAGTCGCTGGCCGACGAGGCCGGAATCCTGATCTTCGATGCGTGGCCGCGGGAGATCGCCAAGCCGATCGTCGGCGAGGTCCACCGGGTGCTCACCGAGCAGCGCAGCGGCGTGCTGACGCTGGGCGCCCTGTTCGCCCTGTACTTCTCCTCCTCGGGGGTCGAGAGCCTGCGGGTCGGGCTGAACCGGGCCTACGGCCTGCGGGAGAGCCGGCCCTGGTGGCTGACCCGGCTCGAATCGATCGGCTACGTGATCTGCGGCGCCTTCGCGATGCTGGCCTTCGCGCTGCTCGTGGTGCTGGGGCCGCTGATCTGGCGCAACGTCGTGCTGGTGGCGCCCGGGCTGGAGCCCCTGAGCCTCACGGTGGCGATCGGGCGGATCGGCGTCACGGCCCTGCTGCTGGCCGTCGTCCTGGTCATCGCCCACAAGTTCGTGGCGGCCGGGCGGCGCTCGATCCTGTCGGTGCTGCCGGGGATCGGGGTGACGCTCATCCTGTGGTTCTTCGCCGGCCTCGGCTTCGGCTACTACCTCGACCGGTTCTCCAACGCCTACGCGTCGACCTACGGCGGTCTGGCCACCGCGATGGTGTTCCTGGTGTTCCTCTACTGGCTCGCCGCCATGTTCCTGTTCGGCGGCGAGATCAACGGCACGGTGATCGCCGCCCGCCGCAGCCGCCTGCAGGCGAAGATGCTGGCCCGGCGGGCCGAGATGGAGGGACGATGGACCGGATCGAGCACCTGACGGTGCGCGCGAACGGCGCCGCTCTGCACGTCGCGCGCTGCGGCACGGGGGCGCCGCTGCTCCTGCTCCACGGCTGGCCGGAATACTGGCTGACCTGGGAGCCCGTGATGCGACGGCTCGCCGCCCGCCACACCCTGATCGCCCCGGATCTGCGTGGCTTCGGTGACAGCGACAAGCCGGAGGGTCCCTTCGGGCCGGCCGATCAGGCCGCCGACATGGTGGCGCTGCTCGACGCCCTCGGGATCGACCGCGCCGGCATCGTCGGCCATGACGTCGGCGGGGCGGTGATCCAGGCGCTGGCACGGGCGAACCCGGAGCGCTGCGCCGGCCTGTTCCTGTTCGACTTCGTCTATCCGGGGATCGGCCCCCGCCTGGGAGCACCGGACCGCCTCAGCGAGATCTGGTACCAGTCCTTCAACCAGATGGACCTGGCGGTGACGCTGGTGGGCGCCGGCCGGGCGAGCTGCGCCGCCTATATCGGCCACTTCCTGCGCCACTGGTCGCACCGGAAGGATGCGTTCGATCCGGTGCTGGACGCCTTCGTGGACACGTTCCTCAAGCCCGGCAACCTCGCGGGCGGCTTCGCGCATTACCGGGCCGCCCATGCCGGGCGGATCGCGATGCTCAAGGGCGAGGCCCCGCCCCTGCTCCCGATCGGCGTGCCGACCTGCGTGCGCTGGGCCGAGCACGATCCGATCTTTCCCTTTGCCTGGACCGACCGCCTGGGCGAGACCTTTTCCGATCTCGATCTGGCGCTCTTTCCGGGGGTGGGGCACTTCCCCCACCGGGAGGATCCCGACCGGGCGGCGGAGGCGATCGCGGGGTTCTTCAGGCGGATCGGGTGGGGGGACGCCGCACCCTGACCACGGCGTGCCCGCGGCAGACCGGCCTCACGCCGCCAGCGCCAGCCCGTCGTCGTCCTCCGCCTCCGCGGCCATGAACTGCGCCCGGGCGAGTTCGGCGAAGCGGCCGCCCTCGGCCACCAGCGCGTCGAAGGTCCCGGCCTCGACGATCCGGCCCTCGTGGAACACCAGGATGCGGTCGGCGTTGCGGATCGTCGCGAGGCGGTGGGCGATCACGAAGGTGGTCCGCCCCGCCATCACGGTCTCCAGCGCGCCCTGGAGCTTGCGCTCGGTGGCGGCGTCCAGCGCCGAGGTGGCCTCGTCGAGGATCAGGATCGGCGGGTTCTTCAGGAGCGCCCGGGCGATCGAGAGCCGCTGGCGCTCGCCGCCCGACAGCGACCGGCCGCGCTCGCCGATGACCGTGTCGAGCCCGGCGGGCTGGCGCGCCATGAAGGCGCTGGCCTGCGCCCGCTCCAGGGCATCGAGCATCTCGGCGTCGGTGGCGTCCGGGCAGCCGACCTGCAGGTTCTCGCGGATCGAGCGGGCGAACAGCATCGGCTCCTGGAACACCACGCCGATGTTGTGGCGCAGGGAGGCGAGGCCGACGTCGCGGATGTCCATCCCGTCGATGCGGATCGCACCGGCGGCCGGGTCGAAGCTGCGGTGCAGGAGCCCCAGCGTCGTCGACTTGCCCGAGCCGGTGGTGCCCACCAGGGCGATCGTCTCGCCGGGCCGCGCCGAGAACGAGACGCCGTCGAGGGCGCTGCGGCGGCCATCGTACGAGAAGGCGACGTCCTCGAAGGTGACTTCGCCCTCGAAGCGCGCGACCTGCCGGGCATGCGGCCGGTCGGCCACCGACGGGACGGTGTCGTAGATCTCGAAGAACTCGGCGATCTTGGGCGCCTGCTGGAACAGGCCGTTCACGAAGCCGACCACGTGGTCGAGGCGCGCCACGAAGGCGGTGGCGAGGCTCATGAAGGCCACGACCTCGCCCACCGTGGTGGTGCCGGCCTGGTAGAGCCAGATGCCGGTGACGAAGATCGCCGTCATGGTGATGGTCGCCGAGGCGCGGGTCGCCACGTTGGCGAGCGCCCACCAGGACAGGACCGGGATCTGCGCGGCCAGCAGGTTGGTGATGATGCCGCGCATCGCCTCCTTCTCGGCCTTGGCGCGGGTGAAGGACTGGATCACCGCGACGTTGCCGAGCGCGTCCGAGGCGTGGGCGGCGAGCCCCGAATTGAATTCCTCGACCTGCCCCTGGAGCGCCTCGGTCCGGCGCATCACGAACGTGGTGAGCGCCGTGAAGGCGAGCACCAGCACCACCAGGATCGAGCCGAGCTGCCAGTTGATGAACAGGGTCATCGGCAGGAGCACGCCGAGCGAGACCAGGGCGACGAGGTGGTCGCGGAAGAAGCCGAGCCACAGCCACGCCATGCCGTTCGTGCCCTCCAGCATCGCCTTCAGGACGCGGCCGGAATGGTTGGCCGAGTGGAAGGCGAGCGGCAGGTCGAGGACGTGCTCGAAGTAGCTCGCCATCGACGACAGGCGGTTGCGGTGGGCGAGCCGGTCGGCGTGGAGGGCGATGAACACGCCCGCCGCGATGGTGAAGAAGCCGAACGCCACCCAGGCGGCGAGCAGGGGCAGCATCGTGCCCATGGCGTCGCCGCCGCGCTGGAGATGGGTCAGCTGGTCGATGATCCGGCCCATCAGCAGGGGCTCGGCGAAGGCCGCGATCGCCAGCACGACGTTGGTCGCGGCCAAGCCTATGGCCAGCCGCCGCTCCGCCTTCAGGAATCCCAGGACCCGCCCGTACAGACGAACCATCTTACCGCTCCGCCACCCCTGGCGCGGCCCGTGTGACCCGGGTCTCACGCCGTCTCCGACGGGTCCCGCCCGGCCGGCATCCGTGCCGTATCCAGGTCAAACCCCTCTTGGGAAACGGGTATGCCGTCCCGCGCCTGAACGGGCGATGACGGACTGATACAGGTTGGAAACGGTCGTCTTTACGGTTCGTTCAGCAAGATTTCCTAATCCTGTGGGCAGCCCGGCCGTCTTCCGCCCCCGGGATCCGACTTTCCTGAACGAATCGGCATCGGGCTTCGCCTCATGGATCTCGCAACCGCACTCGGCCTGCTTTCGGGCCTCGGCGTCGTGGTCGGGCTGATCATGCTCGATGGCGGGCATTTCGGCGCCTACGCGTCGGAGCACGCGGTGGTGGTGGTGTTCGGCGGCGCGACCGCGGCCACGATGATCCGCTTCCCCTTCTCGGTGATCCTGCACGGCCTGCCCATGGGCCTGCGCTTCGCCTTCATGATGCGCTCGGTGAAGCCCCAGGAGCTGATCGAGGAGATCACCAAGATCGCCGACGTGGTGCGGAAGTCCGGCCCGATGGCGCTGGAGAACATGGAGATCTCCGACCCGTTCCTGGCCCAGGGCGCGCGCTACATCGCCGACGGCTACGACCGCGAGTTCATCCGCGACACGATGGAGCGGGACCGCGACAACTTCCTGATGCATCTCGACGAGGGCTCGAAGGTCTACCGCGCCTACGGCGACTGCGCCCCGGCCTGGGGCATGATCGGCACGATTCTCGGCATGGTGGCGATGTTCGCCAACATGTCCGACCCCTCGAAGCTCGGTCCCGCCATGGCGACCGCGCTGCTCGCCACCCTGTACGGCGCCGTGATCGCCAACCTGGTCACCCTGCCGCTGGCCGACAAGCTGCACGTGAAGCTCGAGGAGGAGGACGTGTCGCGCTCGCTGATCATCGACGGCATCCTGATGATCCGCGACCAGAAGAGCCCGACGCTGGTGCGCGAGATGCTGGTCGCCTACCTGCCGCACAACCATCGCGAGGCCCTGATGGAGCAGGCCGCGTAACATGGCCAAGAAGAAGCGCGGCGGCGCCCATGGCGGCCACGGCTGGTTCGTCACCTTCGCCGACCTGATGGCGCTGCTGATGAGCTTCTTCGTGATGGTCGCGGCCTATTCCACGCAGGACCAGAAGAAGATGCAGATGGTCGCGGGCTCGATGCGCGACGCCTTCGGCGTCAACAAGGAATCGAAGTTCGCCGGCATCATCGAGTCCGACGGCCTGCCGGCGGCCGACCACGTGAAGTACCTGCGCGACATCCCCCCCGAGCAGGCCACCGACCGCACGACCCCGTCGCGGCTCAACAAGAGCAGCGAGTTCGGCCTCACCGACACCGGGGAGCCCGAGAATTTCGGCCTCGCGGCCGCCTCCCTGCGGCAGGCCCTGCAGAGCCTGCCGGACTTCGCAGAGCTGTCCAAGAACGTCGTGATCGCCAAGACCGAACACGGGCTCGACGTGTCGATCGTCGACCAGGACGGGCGCTCGATGTTTCCGGAGGGCTCGACCCGGCCCAACGACCGCACCCGCCAGCTCCTGGAGAAGCTCGGGCCGGCCCTGCGGCAGTTGCCCAACCGCATCGCCGTCACGGGTTACACCGCCTCGGACCGGCCCGGCCGGCGTCCGGCCGCGCCCCCCTGGGAGCTGTCGGCGGGCCGCGCGGTCAGCGTCCGAGAGATCCTGGCGGGGGCGGGCGTCCCGGACGACCGGTTCGCGTCGGTCGCCGGCAAGGCCGACACCGAGCCGATGTTCCCCGACAATCCCTACATCCCGGCCAACCGCCGCGTGACCGTGACCCTGCTCAAGGAGGCGCCGCCGGTGCCGAACGTGAAGGGGCTGCCGTAGGGACCTCCGCGGCGGCCGCAGCGTCCAGGAGCGCGATCGCGATCCGACCGCGCCGTCCGGATGGGGCGCGGGTCCCCGCTCCCGCGCGGCAGCGCGTCGCGCCCCGCCCGGGCTGAAGCGGGACCATCATCGCCCCGGTCGCGCACGCCTACTTGGCCGTGAGCAGCGCCCAGTAGACCTTGTACTTCGAGCCCGGCGCGTAGGCGGTGGCGATCCCCATCTTGGTCGCCCGGGGCGCCAGCATGGTGGCGTCGTGCGGGGGGCTCTCGCGCCAGCCGGAGAAGGCCTCGGCCAGGGTGTGGTAGCCCGCCGAGAGGTTGGCGTTCACGTCCGCGTAGCCGAGCCGCTCCACGGCGCCCTTGACGGTCTGTGCCCGGCTCGGCCGGTCGGCCAGCGCCATCGCGGCCGCCTCGGCCTCGGCGAGCCGCTGCAATTCGGGATCGACCGTCAGCGGCGGCGCGCCGCGATTGCGGCGATAGGACGAGATCATGTCGCGGGCCGCCTCGACGTCGACATGCGCGCTGTTGCTGGCCAGCGGCAGGTAGATGCTCGGCAGCGCCGCGCTGGTCGGCGCCTKGCTGGCGCAGCCGCCGAGCACCGCCGCGGCGGCCAGCGCGACCGCGCCCGTCCCCCGCCGCAGCATCCGGCCGAGCCCGCGTCCAGCCTGTCGACCGTCCCGATCGCGTCTCTTCACGTCTCACCCGCCTCCGCGACGGCCCCGCCGCCCGGACAGCATATAGGCGCGCGCCGGCCGACGCGCACGGCCGGTTAGGGCTTCCTCAAAGGCCTTGCGCCTAATCTCGCCCGGACATGACCACCGAGCGTTCCCCTGCCCTGGCGGAAACGGCCCCCGATCCAGCTATCGGCGGGAGCGCCGCGGCGTCGGCGCTGCTCGGGCCGGCCCCCGCCCCTGACTCCCACGCCGGGCCGGAGCGCGCGTTGCAGCAGGCGGTCATCCGGCAGCAGGCCGGTCTGCTGGCGCGCCAAGAGTATGCTCTGGCGCATCAAGCGTGCGTGCTGGCGCATCAGGAGCGCGTGCTGGCGGCGACCGGGACAGGCCTGTGGTCCTGCAGACTGGCCGACGGCGCCCTCGAATGGTCCGGGGGCGTCCACGACCTGTTCGGCATCCCCTGGGGCAGCGCGCTGCACCGCGAAAAAATCCTGGACTTCTACGAGCCGGCCTCGCGGCGCCTGCTGGAGACGATCCGCCAGCGGGCGATCACCGGGCAGGCGAGCTTTCGGCTCGATGCCGAGATCCGCACCGCCGGGGGCCGGCCGCGCTGGATCCGGATCCGCGCGTCGGTCGAGACCGAAGGCGGTCGGGCCGCCCGGCTCTTCGGGACCAAGCAGGACATCACGGAGGAGATCGCCCGGCTGTCCGAGCTGAGCCGGCGCGCCGACCGCGACCCCCTCACCGGGCTGGCGAACCGCCGCGCCTTCGAGGCGCAGTTCGACGCCGGGACGGCCGGCTCCGCCCCGGATCCCCTCGGCGCCCTGATCCTCATCGACCTCGACGGGTTCAAGCCGGTCAACGACGTCTACGGCCACGCGGCCGGTGACCTGTGCATCCAGCGGTCCGCCGCGCGGCTCGCCGCCGTCTGCGGGGATGCGGCGCTGGTGGCGCGCATCGGCGGCGACGAATTCGCCGTGCTCGTGCGGGCGCCCGTGGACCCCTGCGCCCTGGCCCAGAGCGGCCGGCACATCGTCGCCGCGCTGAGCCGGCCGATCCCGTATCGCGGCCACGTCCTGCGGATCGGCGCCTCCGTGGGGATCGCGACGGGCGGCGGCTCCCGGACCCGGCTGTTCGGCCGGGCGGACGCGGCGCTCTATGCCGCCAAGGCTGCGGGCGGGAACGCCGTCCGGCTCGCGGCCGGCGGCGGCCGGTCAGCCGCCGGCGCTGCGCAGGCCGCGGTCACGCTGGGCGCGGGCTGAATCGCCGCCCTCGGGCGCCGCCGCCGGCAGGATGAAGCGGCTGGCGATCTCGCCCATGGCGCTCTGCATCGTGTCGAGGCCCTGCACGGTCACGATGCTGGAGCCGGGGCCGAGGGGCGGGATGAAGGACGCCTCCGACAGGGTCGCGAAGACGGAGAAGTTCAGGTCGGTCAGCACCTTCTGGCCGAGGCTGACGTCGACGATCCAGACCAGCAGCTCGAATTCCAGGAACGGGTCGCCGATCTTCTTGAACACCACCCGGGGCGCGGGATCCTTGAGCACGTCGGCATGGGCCTGCGCGCAGCCGACGATCATCTCGGCGGCCCGTACCGGATCCTGGTTGCGCAGCACGCTGACCGTGATGCTGACCCGGCCCGAGCGGTCGCCCCGCACCCGGTTCTTGACGACCCCGGAGATCAGATTGGAGTTCGGCACGATCACGGCCGAGCGGTCGAAGGTCTGGATCTCGGTGGAGCGCACCGAGATCCGCTTCACGATGCCCTCCTGGTCGCCGATCACCACCTGGTCGCCGACCCGGATCGGGCGCTCCCAGAGGAGCAGCAGGCCGGAGACGAAGTTGTTGACGATCGACTGCAGACCGAAGCCGATACCGACCGACAGGGCGCCGGCCACGATGGTGAGCTTCTCCAGGCTCAGGCCCAGATACGAGAAGGCGAGCGCCAGCGCGATCAGGAAGCCGCAATAGCCCGCCACCGTGGTGATGGAGTTGCGCAGGCCCGCGTCGAGGTCGGTGGCCGGCAGGTAGGTGTTCTCCAGCCAGCGCTGCACCCCGCGGGTGATGAACACGCCGACCATCAGGATGCCGATCCCGAAGGCGATGCTCGAGAGCGAGATCGTGACGTCGCCGACCTTGAAGCCGAAGAAGGCCTGCCGGACCGACGAGACGATGTCGGTGGAGTCGAGCCCCCAGGGCGCCAGCACGAGGACCGCGGCCGCCAGGAACAGGACGAGCCGGGTGGCGCCGGTCGTCAGGACCGAGATCTGGTTGAGCGAGCGCTTGCGCAGGCCGGTATTGGCCTGGAGCGTGGTGGCGAGCCGGGTCTCGTCGCTGAGCGCGCGGCCGACGAAGATGTCGACGCTCTGGACCAGCAGGTAGAGCAGCACGAGGACGGCCGCGTCCCAGATCAGCTGGTCGATCAGGAAGGCCGCGAAGGCGACGTAGCCCACCAGCGCGCCGAGCCCGATCAGCGCCACCGCGGCCCAGCCGAGCAGCCGCGCCGGCCCGCCGATGCCCGTGGTGGTCTTGGTCGGCACGTAGGGGCCGAAGCAGGCCTCCTCCTCCTGCTCGGTATCGGCGAACCGGTGCAGGCCGACCGCCAGGATCAGGGCCGTAGCCACGGCGCCCAGGCCCCGCGTGGCGATGGAGATCGGCAGGGCCGCCGAGATCCCGGAATTCAGGGCCTCCACGGACTTCACCACGGTGATCACCGTGGCGATGCCGACCGCGAGGCGGGTCAGGCGCGTGGCCGCCGCGTCGCTCACCGGGGCGGGCCGCCACGCCGGTTTCTCGGGGCTGAGCAGCCCGTCGCAGAGGGCCTCCACGAAGGCGATGAAGGCGAGCCCCCCGAGGATCGCGGCCGCCACCGGCAGGAGCCGGGACGGCAGCAGGTTGGTGGCGTCCAGGGCGTAGTAGACCGCGTAGGAGCCGGCCACCGCCGGCACCGTGCCGAGCAGGATCACCCGCCAGGCGGCGAGCATCACGGCGCGCCGCGACGGATCGGTCCGGGCCGCGTCCCGGCGGGCGCCCCGGGGGGCGATGTTGCGCCGGCCGAAATACAGCGCGATCGAGATCCCGAAGGCGAGCCCCAGGAGCAGCAGATTGCCGATGCTGCCGTTGCGGGTGAACAGCAGCCCGATATCGGAGACCGCGCTCTGGAGGGCGCGCGTGTCCCGGGGCACGTCGCTCATCACCTTGGTCCAGAGGCCCGGGCCGGCCAGGGGCTGGGAGCGCTGGAACAGGTCGCGGGTGAAGGATTCGCGGCGCCGGTTCGAGACCCGGTCGACGATCTGGTCGCCCTGCACCACCAGGGATCGGGCGAGGCGCTGGGTCTCGTCGATGCGGGTGACCGCGGCCTCGCGCTCCACGCGCTGCTGGGCCACGTCGGCGCTCTCCTGGGTATCCTTCGGCTTCGGGCCGAGCTGGGCGAGCCGCTCGCGCGCGGCCTCGAGCGGCGCGTCGAGCCGGGTGACCAGGGTGCGGATCTCCTCGGTGACGGTGGCGGCGCTGTCGCGGATGGCGGTGAGGTCGACCACCGTCAGGTCCGTATGACCGAGCTGCTTCTCGCGGGCGTCGAGTTCGGCCTTGGCGGCGTCGAGCTTGGCCCGGACCACCTTGAACTGCTCGGGGACCTCGACTGGGGCGGCGGCGGGCGGGGCGGCGGGCTTCGCCGCGGGCGACTTGGTCTCCTGGGATTTGGCGTCCGTGGCCTTGGCGTCCGTGGCCTTGGCGTCCGTGGCCTTGGCGTCCGTGGCCTTGGCATCGGCGGGCTTGTCGCCCGCGGACTTGCCGGCGGCCGCCGGATCCTGGGCGCGGGCCGGCAGGGGCAGGGCCGCCGGGGTTCCGAACACCAGCGCGGCGAGCAGGGCAAGCACGAGGGACGGGCGCGGGGCGCCCTGCGGCGGCCGGGTCCGCGCTGGGATACGATGCATGAGCAACCTCTCGTCGGGCGCGCGGCGGCCGGTCGGAATCCGGCCTCGGCGAATCGGCGGCGATCGGGGACCGGGCAGGCCTCCTGGCGGCCCGCCGCTCTGGGCGAGCAATAGGGCGAAACCGTGCCCCTGCCCGCCCCGGGCCGGATTCGGCGCCGGCCGGCCGGCTGTGGGTGCGTCCCCGCGGCCCATCCGGAAAAGCTTCACAAGGGTGTCACGCTGGGATTAGATGAACACCTGATGGACAGGGCCTTTTCGTTGCTACGCGAAAGGGCGCGGCTGGTGGCGATACCGGCCCGGCCCGGCCGCGTTCCGGATGCTACCGCCTCGACCGGCGCCCCCGCGCGCCGGCCCGCCGCCCTGTTGTTCCCTCCGCCTCTCCCGTCAAGCCGTCGTCCCGCGCGCCGGCTCGTCCTGCATCGGCCCCCGGCCGGTTCGGACGGGCCGGCGGGGCGCAGGCGTGGTCCCGCGCGTTCCCCGCGCCAGAGCCAGTCCGAAGAGTCCCGCCGATGATGGATCTCCAAACCCTCGTCCTGAATGCGGATTACCGGCCGCTCTCGTACAATCCGCTCTCCCTCTGGTCGTGGAAGGACGCCTTCACGGCCCTGTTCCTCGATCGCGTCACCCTGGTGGCGAGCTACGACGTCGAGGCGCGCTCGCCCTCGCGGTCCCTGCGCGTGCCGAGCGTGGTGGCCCTGAAGAACTACGTGGCGCTCGCCCGCAGCCCGGCCTTCACCCGCTACAACATCTACCTGCGCGACGGGTTCAGCTGCCAGTATTGCGGCCTGCGGCTGCCCTCGGGGGGCCTGACCTTCGACCACGTGGTGCCGCGCTCGAGGGGCGGCCTGTCGAGCTGGGAGAACGTCGTGGCGGCCTGCTCGCCCTGCAACCTGCGCAAGGCCAACCGCACGCCGGCCGAGGCGGACATGCCGCTGATGACCGAGCCGCGCCGGCCGACGCGCTACGAGCTGCACCACCGGCAGCCCGAGTTCGACCACCGCCAGTACCACCACACCTGGCTCGACTACCTGTACTGGGACAGCGAGCTGGAGAGCTGAGGCCGACCCGCGGCCGTCACCACGCCGGCTCGCGGCGGGGCGGCTCGTTGTACATCGGGACGTTGTGGTTGCGCGGCAGGTAGCCACGCACCAGCACGGTCGGCGGGACGGCCGGCACAGGCCGCACCCGCAGAACGTGCGGGGCCGGGGAACGGACCGTAATGCGCCGCCCGGATCCGGCGGAGGCCGGTCCATGGGCGAGCACGAGACCGACGAGGAGTGCCGTGCGGGCCGTCAGGGACCGCGGTGCGAGGAGACGGTCTGTCATGGTCGGGATCCGGCCGGTGCGGGAGGCGTGATCAGAACTTCACGGCCGCGCCGCCCCGGACGGTGTTCAACTCGGCCTTGTGGCCGTTGAAGTCCTGGAACCGCACGTACTGGTACTCGCCGCGCACCAGGATGTTGGGCGTGATGGCGTATTCCAGGCCGAAGCCGAGCGCGACGCCGCCGATGGTCTTGGTCCGCGCATTGGCCGTCAGGGTCGTCGGCGCGTACGGGATGGTCTGGACACCCTGTCCGGCCGGCGTCGAGCGGTTGAGGGGGAAATTCGGATTGAAGCTCGCGTAGCCGTGATTGTAGACCGCCGCGGGAAGCCCGGTCGTTAGGGCCTGGTTCGCCGCGTAGGTGGTGGCGCTGTAACCGTAATTCTGGACCGCCACGGTGTCGTTGATCGTCACCTGGCCGATCGCCGCGCCGGCGGTGACGTAGGGGAGCAGGTTGCCGAACGCGTAGCCGGCCCGGGCTCTGATGCTGCCGTAATCGTCGATGCGCGTGTTCGACGTTCCGGACAGATACACGGTCTCGGAGTTGCCTCCGGATGTCGTCACGATGCGGCTGATACTGTTGGTCGACCAGCTGTTCTGGTCCGTGTGCGTGTAGTCGGCCTCGATACCGAGGACGATGTCGTCGAACTGCACGTTGAACCCGGCGAAGGCGCCGAAGCTGGCTCCATGCGTCCGGGTCCCGGGGAGCGACAGGAATTTCGAGACGCTGAACTCGCTCTCGATATCGCGATAGCTGAAGTAGTTCGCCAGCGTGGACTGCATCGCGTCGCGCTGCGCGAGGCCACCCGAGGTATACCCCCCGTGGCCGCCCAGATACACGCCGCTCCAGTCGACCACCGGAGCCGGGACCGGGTCGTACTCGGCGCCGCGCAGGTAATCGTAATCCAGATCGGCGGCCCGGGCGGTGTTCATGCCGCAGAGACCGAGAACCGCCAGCAGCGGGAAGGTGACGGTACGCATCGGGATCGCCCTGGGACTGGAAGAGACGGTCGGCGGATCGGGCCTCGATACGGTGATAAGCCGGTAACCTTAATTCTCCGTTGCTCGATCCCAATATCTGTATCCCGATTCGGTCTGTCCGTGACTTCGCGGGCCATGAATCCGAACTGTCCCCGTGGGCCGCGAGGCGGTTCGGAAACGCGAAACGGCGCGGAGACCCTCCGCGCCGTCATCGCTGGCCGGTCCGATCGCGCGCGGTGCGCGACCGGGATGTGATCCGCCCGTTCTCAGTACTTGCGCACCAGCGGGCCGGGGACCGGCTCCGGCATCAGCGGCGGCAGCGGCGCTGCGACGAGGCCGCCGAGGTAGTAGCGCAGGCCGATCTTCACGTCGTGCGCCTCGATGTCCTTGACCTTGATCGCCTGCAGGCTGCCGGTGCAGCACGGCACGAAGCCCGGTCCGGTCTCGGCCTTGCCGAGGTTCAGGTAGCGGTAGGCCAGCTCGATCTTCAGCGCGTCGGTCACGTTGTAGGCGAGACCGGCATGGAGCGCCCAGGCGAAGCTGCCGCTGGTCTTGTCCTTGTAGAACTTGCTGCCGCTGTTGGTGTTGTAGACCGCGTTGCCGTTCGCGTCGTAGACCGGGGCGTAGTTGTAGGACGGTTGTCCGCAGCCGCAGCCGTAGATCGGGTTCCCATAATCGTAGCCGTAGGTCGGGCTGGTGAACTGCTGGTTGGTCGAGTAGCTCGAGACATGGTTGAAGGCGTAGCCGACGCCGCCGCCGATGAACGGCGTGATGCCGTACCAAGTGCCGAGGTCGAAATAGGCGTTGGCGAGGACCACCGCGGAATCGAAGTGCCCGCTCGACTTGTTCACCCCGTACGAGCCGAGGCCGTTGTCGAAATCCGGACCCTTGTAATACTCGCTGCCGCGCAGGCCGGTGGAGTAGCGGTACTCGCCGGTGATGTCGCCGCGCAGGAACGGGGTGAACTGGTAGCCGACGCCGACGCCCGCGAAGCCGCCGCCGCCGACCGCGTTGCCGAAGGCGCGGTTGGACTCGGCATAGCCGGTGTAGTCGTAGGCGTCGCTGTAGCGCGGACGGGTGTAGATGCTCGCGCCGACGTCGCCGCGCAGGTACCAGCCGCCGCCGACCTCGATCGGCGGGGGCGGAGGCGGCGGGGGCGGCGGAAGCATCAGATCCGCGGCCGCGGCGAGGCAGGGCGCGCCGACGCTCGCCGCGAGCGTCAGGCTACGCACCAAAGCGTTCAGCTTGGAGCGGGCCATAGGGATTCCTTCACTGGACTCGTGAGCCGGACGCGCGGCGTGCGGTCTCGGGGTACGGCGTGAAGGATGCGAGCAACGTCTTAAATCCGGCTTAACGTTAAATGTTAGGCTTGCACATCCGTTGCCGACCTGTCGAAGCGGTCATTCGGGCGCGCGTTGCTTGTCTCCGTGGCATCAGCTCGCCACATCGCCTCTTCACGTCGGTCCGGTTCATCTGTCGTGGAAGGAATCCATGAGCGATCCGATCACCGCCGCCCGGGCGCCCGGGCCTCGAACGGGCTGAGACCGGCATGGGTCCCGAGGACGTGCGCATCCTGGCGCTGATGCTGCCCGAGGCGGTGGCCGGCGCCCACAGCGGCAACCCGGATGTCCGGGTCGGCGGCCGGGTCTTCGCGACCCTGTGGGTCGAGGAGGCGCGGGTGGTGCTGCGCCTCGCGCCCGCGGATCAGGCCGCCCTGTGCGAGGCCGAGCCGGACCTGTTCACGCCCCTGGACGGCGCCTGGGGGCGCCGGGGCTGGACCAATCTCGACCTCGACCCCTGCGCGGAGGAGATCCTGCGGGCGGCGCTGCTGGCGGCGTGGCGGACGACCGCACCCGCGGAGCTGCGCGCCGCCTACGAACCGGCCTGACCGGTCAGGCCGCGGCCCGGGCGACGGCGTCGACCACCTCGTCGACCACCGCGGTGACGAGGCCGCGGTCGTCGCCCTCGGCCATGACGCGGATCACCGGCTCAGTGCCCGAGGGGCGGATCACCAGGCGGCCGGCATTGCCGAGCCGCTCGCGGGCGTGCTCGATGGCGCTGACCACGCTGTCCTGGCGCAGGGGCTCGCCGCTGCCGTAGCGGACGTTCTTGAGGATCTGCGGCAGCGGATCGAAACAGTGGCAGACCTCGCTCACCGGCCGGCCCTGGCGCTGCACCACGCTCAGGAGTTGCAGCGCCGCCACGAGGCCGTCGCCGGTGGTCGTGTAGTCCGACATGATGATGTGGCCGGACTGCTCGCCGCCGAGATTGTAGCCGTGCGCGCGCATGTGCTCGAGGACGTAGCGATCGCCCACGGCGGTGCGGGCCAGCGTCAGCCCGAGGCCGCCGAGATAGCGCTCCAGGCCGAGATTCGACATGATCGTGGCGACCACGCCTGGCTGCGTGAGGCGCTCGTCCTCCTGCCAGGAGCGCGCCACGACGGCCATGAGCTGGTCGCCATCGACCACCTGCCCCTTCTCGTCGACGATCAGCACCCGGTCGGCGTCGCCGTCCAGGGCGATGCCGATATCGGCCCGGCGCTCGCGGACCATGTCGACCAGCGCGGCCGGGGCGGTCGAGCCGACATCCCGGTTGATGTTGAACCCGTCCGGCTCGGTGCCGATGGCGATGACCTCGGCACCGAGTTCCCACAGGGTCTCGGGGGCGACCCGGTAGGCCGCGCCGTTGGCGCAGTCGACCACCACCCGCAGCCCGTCCAGGGTCACCTGCCGCGGCAGGGTCCGCTTGGCGAACTCGATGTAGCGGGCATGCACGCTCTCGATGCGCTTGGCCCGGCCGAGGTTGTTCGAGCCGGAGAGGCGCTTGTGCATGTCGGCGTCGATCAGCCCCTCGATCTCGTGCTCGATCGCGTCGTTGAGCTTGAACCCGTCGGGGCCGAACAGCTTGATGCCGTTGTCCTCGAACGGGTTGTGCGAGGCCGAGATCATCACGCCGAGATCGGCCCGCATGGAGCGGGTCAGCATCGCCACGGCCGGCGTCGGCACAGGCCCGAGCAGCAGCACGTCCATGCCCACCGAGGTGAAGCCCGCCACAAGGGCGGTCTCGATCATGTAGCCGGAGAGGCGCGTGTCCTTGCCGATCACCACCCGGTGCCGGTGGTCGCCGCGCTGGAACACGAGCCCGGCGGCCTGCCCGACCTTGAGGGCGAGCTCCGGGGTGATCACCCCGTTGGCCCGGCCCCGGATGCCGTCGGTTCCGAAATACTTGCGCACCATCACGTCTCCGGCGCCCGGTTTCGCTGACCGGGCACAGCTTAGCAGATTATCGCGCCCGCAGGCGGCTCACCGGCCGGCAGAGTCAATGGGGTGGTCCCCGACAAAGGCGGTCGAAATGGGGCGCCCGGCGCGCTGCAGGAGCCGCGGCGCCGAGGCAGAGACCAGCGCGAGGCCCGCGACGGTCAGCAGGCCGAGCACGAGCCGGCGGAAGGCGACCTCGCTGATGCCGAGATAGATCCGGGTGCCGAGCAGGGTCGGGACCAGCATCGCCGGCAGGATCACCGCCAGCATCGGCAGCGTCGCCCGGGTGACGAGCCCCGCGGCGAGGTAGGTCGCCAGGGTCACGCTGAGCATCGCGAGGTTGAAGTTCTGGATCACCGAGCGCTGCACGTCGCGCTCGTAGCGGCGCAGGGTGCACCAGAGGGTCGGCAGCACGCCCGTGAAGCCGCCGAGCCCGCCCATCATCCCGCCGCCGAGGCCCACCGCGGCGTCGGCGAGCCGGCCGCCGGCCGTGATCCGCGGCAGGTTCCGGGCGAGCAGCATGGTCGGGCACCAGACCATGAGCAGGAGGCCGAGGACCATCTTGAACCCGTCGGCGTCGAGCCGCGGCAGCAGGAGGACGCCGAGGGGGATGCCGGCGAGGCCGCCGAGGATGAAGGGCGCAAGGCGCCTGGGCTCGAACCCGCGCCGGACCGAGACCGCCGCGATGACCTGGCCCGTGAAGGCACCGGAGACGGCGAGCACGGCGGCGAGCTGCGGGTCGATCACCCAGGCCCAGAACGACAGGGCGGTGAGCCCGAACGCGAAGCCCGACAGACCCTGCACGAAGCCGGCGACGACGGCGCCCAGGGCGACGACGAGATAGGTCGAGACCGGCATCGGGATCTCGCTACGGCCTGTGGAACGGGTTCTGTGTTCCCGATTCGTCGGACGACGCCGAGCCTCCGGCCAAGCTGACGGCGTCGATCCGCCGACAGGAGGGCCGGTTTGTCACGGGCGATGCGCCGATGATCACGCGTTGCGGGCGGACACCGCCGCTGATGAGAGAGTGCAACGCGCCCCCACTCCCGTGCGGGAGAGGGTCGGGGTGAGGGATACGACGGACCAGGATCGGGCGGACCATCCCCGCGTAGCCGCGTCGAGGCACGCTCGGACCGGCCTGATCCCTCACCCTGTCCCTCTCCCGCCCGGGAGAGGGAACCTGCGCCCGATCCTGAGAGCGCACCGCCGACGGAGGCATCGGCGCTGCAGGCCCGCTGCGGGCGGCTGCAAGGACCGCGGCAGCGACGCCTGAAATCGCCGCACGGCACGAAAAAGGGCGCCTCGCGGCGCCCCTTCCGATGGTCGTCAACGCCAGTGCCTCAGGCCTGCGGCTGCGGCTCCAGGCCACCGTCGCTCTCCTTCGGCCGTCCCCGCCCCGCCGAGGGGACCGAGGAGCCCCGGGCCGGGGTCGGCGGCACGTCACCGCCGTCGCGGATCGGCGGCTGGCCGCGGAGGAGGTTGCGGATCTCGTCGCCCGAGAGCGTCTCGTATTCGAGCAGCCCCTGCGCCAGGGCCTCCAGGTCGTCCTTGTGCTCGGCCAGGATGCGGCGCGCTTCCTCCAGACCGGTCTCGACGAGACGGCGCACCTCGGCATCGATCTTCTGGGCGGTCGACTCGGAGACCGATTGCTGCCGGCCCATCGACATGCCGAGGAAGACCTCGTCGTTGTTGTCGCCGTACGCCACGGTGCCGAGCTCGGGCGAGAAGCCCCAGCGGGTCACCATCATCTTGGCGAGCCGGGTCGCCTGCTCGATGTCCGACTGGGCGCCGGAGGTCACCTTGTCGGGGCCGAAGGTCATCTCCTCGGCGATGCGGCCGCCCATCATGATCGCCAGCCGCGAGGTCATCTGCTCGAAGCTCATGGAGAGCTTGTCGCGCTCCGGCAGCTGCATGACCATGCCGAGCGCCCGGCCACGCGGGATGATGGTCGCCTTGTGCACCGGGTCGGTCGCCGGGACGTTGAACGCCACGATGGCGTGGCCGCCCTCGTGATAGGCGGTCAGCCGCTTCTCGTCCTCGGTCATCACCAGGGTGCGCCGCTCCGCGCCCATCATGACCTTGTCCTTGGCGTCCTCGAACTCGTGCATCGTGACGATGCGCTTGCCCCGGCGGGCCGCCAGCAGGGCCGATTCGTTGACGAGGTTCATCAGGTCGGCGCCCGAGAAGCCGGGGGTGCCGCGGGCGATGACCTTGAGATCGACATCGGGGGCCAGCGGCACCTTGCGGACGTGGACCCGCAGGATGCGCTCGCGGCCGGTGACGTCCGGGTTCGGCACCATGATCTGGCGGTCGAACCGGCCGGGCCGCAGCAGGGCCGGGTCGAGCACGTCGGGGCGGTTGGTCGCCGCGATGATGATCACGCCCTCGTTGGCCTCGAACCCGTCCATCTCCACGAGGAGCTGGTTCAGGGTCTGCTCGCGCTCGTCGTTGCCGCCGCCGAGGCCGGCGCCGCGGTGGCGGCCGACCGCGTCGATCTCGTCGATGAAGATGATGCAGGGCGCGTTCTTCTTGGCCTGCTCGAACATGTCGCGCACGCGGCTGGCGCCGACACCCACGAACATCTCGACGAAGTCGGAGCCCGAGATCGTGAAGAACGGCACGTTGGCCTCGCCCGCGACCGCCCGGGCGATCAGGGTCTTACCGGTGCCGGGCGGGCCGACGAGCAGCACGCCGCGGGGGATCCGGCCGCCGAGCCGCTGGAACTTCTGGGGGTCGCGGAGGAATTCCACGATCTCCTGGAGATCTTCCTTCGCTTCTTCGACGCCCGCGACGTCGTCGAAGCTGACGCGCCCGTGGGCCTCGTTCAGGAGCTTCGCCTTCGATTTGCCGAAGCCCATGGCGCGGCCGGCGCCGGACTGCATCTGGCGCGAGAGGAAGATCCAAGCGCCGATGAAGACCAGGATCGGCAGCCAGCTCACCAGCAGCTGGATGAACCAGGGGGTGTTGTCGGACGGGGGACGGGCGGTGATCTGGACGCCCTTGCCCTGGAGCTTGGAGACCAGGCTCGGGTCGTTGGGCGCGTAGCTCGTGAAGTTGCCGCCCCCGACATAGGTGCCGGACACATCCTGCCCGGAGATCACCACCGACTGGATCTTGCCGGAATCGGCATCGTTGAGCAGCTGGCTGTAGGCGATCTCGCTGCCGCCGCCCCGGTGCCCCGGGTTCTGGAACAGGGTGACGAGGGCCAGCACCAGCAGGAAGATGACGACCCACAAGGCAAAGTTGCGAAAATTCGGGTTCATCGATCAATCCTTGGCGCGTGCGACCCCCGGGACGGACACGCCACGCGGCTGTTCCTGTCCATCCGTGCACACTTCACCAATGTAGGCGGGGGGCTCCCCCTTGCCAAGTAATTCGGGGACCCCTGCGGCGAGGGCAGCAGGGGCGCCCCCCTGCTTGCGCTGCGGAGCGGGGGTGAGACGGACGATCCCGGCGGCGTCGGCGGAGACCAGATACCCCGCCAGGGAGCGCCGGATCGGCGCGCCGCGGCGCAGGGCCGGCAGCAGCGATTCGAGGACCAGGGTTTCGAGGCGCTCGAGTCGGCGCGGCGCAGCGCCGACCCGAGTCAGGGCGAGATCGAGGCAGCGCAGGGCCACGGCATCCGGCAGCGCCGCCAGGGCGGTCCCGTCGAGGCATAGGGCCGCCTCCGTCTCCGGCCCCGACCGCATCCCGTCGAGGGCCTGCTCCGCCGCGCTCCGGAGGGCGGCCTCGTCGCGGGCGGCGCGCTCGGCGAGCCGGGCGAGGCGCGCCGGGGTCAGGCCCTCGCGGTGCAGGACCGGCCAGGCCGCGCGCAGGCGACCGCGGGCGAAGCGCGGATCCGCGTTGGCGGGATCGCGCACATACGGGAGGCCGCGCGCCTCGCACCACGCCACCAGGGCCGCCTTCGGCAGGTGCAGGAACGGACGCCCAAGCACGATGCCGGGGCCGAGAACCCGCTCGGCGCGCATGCCGGCGAGCCCCGCGGGGCCGCTGCCGGCCGCGAGCCGCATCAGCACCGTCTCGGCTTGGTCATCCTGCGTATGGCCCGTCAGCACGAGGCCGGCGCCGACCGCCTCGGCGTGGGCGGCGAGCAGGGCGTATCGGGCGGTTCGAGCCGCTTCCTGCAGGCCGGTGCCGGGCTTCGCGCCGACCCAGGGCAGGATCGCGTGGGGGAGGCCGTGTGCCCGCGCGGCGTGGCCGACGGCCTCGGCCTCCGCGGCGGAGCCCGGGCGCAGACCATGATTCACGGTGGCGACCTGCACGGACGCGCCGGTCGCGTCGCGCAGGCTCGCGGCGGCGTGCATCAGGGCGCTCGAATCGGGGCCGCCCGAGACGGCGAGGAGCACGATCCGCCCGCCGCGCGCGGCCGGGTCGAGCCAGGGGTGAAGGGCGCCGAGGACCGGGTCGCCCGGGTCGCTCAGGCGCCGCAGCGGGCGCGCTTCTGCTCGCGGGCGACGCCCTGGCGGACGCCGCTGCCTGCATTCGGGAATTTCCGGTCGAGTTCGGCCAGCGTCGCGCAGGCCTGCTCGCGGGCGCCCAGCGCGTTGAGCGTGACGCCGAGCTTCAGCATGGCGTCGGGGGCCTGGGAGGAGCGGGCGTAGTCGGTGGAGACCTTCAGGAACTGCTCGGCGGCCTCGCGGTTGCGGCCGCGGGCGAGGTAGCTCTCGCCGAGCCAGTAGGTCGCGCCTGAGACGCGGTTGTCGCGCGGATGCGACTGGATGAATTGGCGCAGGCCCATCTCGGCCTGCTCGTACTGCTTGGCGCGGTACAGCTCGACCGCGGCGTCGTAATCCGCGGCCGGATCGCCCGTCCGGGTCGCCGCGACGCTCTCGGGGGGACGCGCCGGGATCGCGCCGGTCCGGGCGGGCGGGCGCAGGTCCACCGGCTCGTCGTAGCCGGGAGCCCCGGCATCCGCATCCTCCTCGTCGATCGCACCCTGGGGCAGGCGCTGCGCCCGGGGGGGAGCCTCGGCGGCCTCGACGGCCTCCCGGGGCGGCAGCGGTGCGGAGGGCTGCGTGCTGCCGAGCTGCATCGGCGCGCCCGGGGCGCCGGGGGCTTGCCCCGGATCGAAGGCGTCGCCGCGCTTGCCGGGACGCCCGGACCCCGGATTGCCGCCGTTGACGGTGCCGGCCGGGCTGGAGGAAGGGGCGGCCGAGGGGGCGGCCTTGCCGCCCTTGCCCTCGTTCAGGCGGAACTCGACGTCCTCCTGGAACTTGCGCAGCTGCTCCTTGAGCTGCCGGTTCTCGTACTGGAGGGTCTCGATCTGGCCGGCCATGAGCCGGGACTGGTTCTCGATGCGGCCGAGGCGCACCACCAGCTCGGAGGCATCCTGCGCGACGGCCGGGTGGCCGAGGAGCAGGGCGCCGAGGGCGGTGGCGAACGCGAGGCGGGTGCGAAGGCGGGCGGGCATGGGGCGGCTGCGATCCGGTGTCGGCGCGAGGGCCTATCAGATGCGCCGCACCGCGGCAAAACTGCGGCGCGGTGCGGCGGCGGTGGTCGGCACCGCCTCCGTGACGCGGGGGCCGCGCCGTTACGCGCCGGCGCCGCGATCGAGGACGATCACCGCGCGGCGGTTCTGCGACCAGCACGAGATGTCGTTGCACACCGCCACCGGCCGCTCCTTGCCGTACGAGACGGTCCGCATCCGGCTCGCCCCGATGCCGCGGGTGGCGAGGTAGTCGTTCACCGCCTGGGCTCGGCGGGCACCCAGGGAGAAGTTGTACTCGCGGGTGCCGCGCTCGTCGGCATGGCCCTCGATGATGAAGGTGTAGCGCGGGTAGCGCTGCAGCCACGCGGCCTGCTTGTCGAGAGTTGCGGTCGCGGTGGGTGTCAGGTCGGTGGAATCCGACTCGAAGAACACCCGGTCGCCGATATTGACGACGAAGTCCTGCGCGCTGCCCGGGGTCGCGGCGCCCGCCCCGAACGCGGAGGCGTCGGCGAGGTCCTTGTCGTTGCTGCAGGCGCCGAGGCCGAGGCCGGCGACGAGCGCGAAGCCGAGGGCGGCGGCGCGGAAACGCTGGGGCATGGTGTATCACTCCTCGAGCGGTGCCGAAGGCCGGCTGCGGGTCTTCGAGGCGGGTCCGCGTAGTCCTGGGGCCGTTAGGTAGGCGTCGATGGTTAAGCGACGGTTCCGCCGAGCGGCGCGGGGGCGTGGTGGCGTTCCGCACCGGTCGGTGGCGTGCGCTGACGCACCCGGAACGCACCCGGAATGCGGCAGCGGCGGGGCCGACGGGCCGGAAAGGCCATTTCCGCCGCCTCGGTTGCGGCGCTGCAACAGGCGTGGCGCCGGCCGGCGGTAACGGATCCAGCGGCGCCTTAAGAGATCGTCAACCCTGTCGATAGCTAATCCGGGGGCTGAACATCGGACCCCGTCATGCGCCCCGCTCAGAGCGTTCTCATCGTCGAGGACAGCTATCTGCTCCTCGAGATCATCGCGAGCCTGTGCGAGACGCACGGCATCCGGGTGATCGAGGCCTCGACGGGCGAGGCCGCGCTGACCATCCTGCGCGACCGGGGCGCCGCGATCGACTGGCTGTTCACCGACATCCACCTGCCCGGCCTGATCGACGGCTGGACGGTGGCCCACGCCTTCCGGGCGATCCATCCCGACCGGCCGGTGGTCTATACCTCCACCGACGCGAACGGCCGCATCGGCGTCCCCGGCAGCCTGTTCCTGCGCAAGCCGTTCCAGGTGCAGGAGGTCAACCGGCTGGTGCGGACAATGGTCGAGGGCCTGGGCGCGCCCCTCCGCGCCGCCGGCTGAGACCGCATCCCCGAGGCCTCGACCGATCCGGCGGACCCGAATCGCGATCCGCCGTGGCCTCAGCCGCCCCGGAACAGCGCCACGATCTCCGGCGCGGCGAGCCACGCCTCAACCCGCGGGCAGGCGAGGTCGCCCGGCGCCGCCGCGTCGTAGATGGCAAAGCTCGCCGCGATGAAGCCCGGCAGGTCGTAGAGCACCGGGAAGTCGTCGCCCCGGGGCTTCGCCTTGAACAAGTACGAGCCGGTCAGACCGAAATGCTCGGCGACCGGCGGGTAGATCGGCCAGACCACGTCCTGGGCCAGTTCGTCGCCGAGGTAATCCTCGATCGTCACGGGCTCGGGCGTCAGCCCGCTCTCCTGCAGCAACCGCCCGGCGATGTCGCCGAGGACATGGACCTTGGGATGGTTCATCAGGTGCATGAAGGCGCCGCGGCGCGCCCAGCGGGTCACCTCGCGCTCCAGCCCGAAGCCGAGGGCGGCGGCCGCGCCGACGAGTTCGCGGACCGCCGGATCCCAGTGGTCGAGATAGCCCAGGCGGGCGAATACCGCCTCGCGGAACAGGCCGACGGTACGCTTCGGCTCGAGACCGAGCCGGTGGGCGGTCAGCGCGATCGCCGAGTGGTACTGCCCCATCGGCGACGGTGTCAGCCTGAGGGCGGCGAGGTCGGAGGCCTGGCCGACATAGACCATGTCCGGGTGGTAGGCCGAGAACACGATCGACGGGAACAGCTTGAGCCGCGGATCGGCGGCGCGCAGCGTGGCGACGTCGCCGCCCGGGATCAGCCCGGCCGGGAAGGCCTGCGAGAAGACGTGGTCGTGGGCGCGCAGGGTCCGGATCAGGCCGTCGACATGGCCGTGGTCGCGCTTCAGAGAGCCCATGGGCAGGTAGCGCACCGGGCTCCGCGGCGCGAGCAGGCGCATGGCCCGGGCGATGCCCCGCGCCTGGCAATTGCCCAGAACCGCGATCGACGGGCCGTCACGGGTCGTAGCGGCGCGGGCGCGGTTCCGCCATGGTGTCGCCCAGGTGGGCGCCCAACTGGGTGTCGGGAACGTGAACGCGCTGCGGGCGCGCCGGGGCAGGTCGTTCAGGGCCACGTCGCGTGCCGGTGTCAGCGGACGGAACAGCACCCCCGAGGGCCTGTCGCCGTCGTGAAGAAGAGGGTTCGAAGATGGCGTTGAATCCGTATACGGGTCTACCGGCCGAGCGATTCTGGCGCAAGGTCGTCACCAACGTGCCGCCCTTCGCGGTCAATCCGCACCCGAAGGACACGTTCGTGATCGGGCCGACCGACAAGGTCGCCACTGGCGGGTCCTGCTTCGCCCAGCGGGTGGCCGAGGCAGTGCGCGGCGCCGGCTTCAACTACTACCTGACCGAGCCGCCGACCCCCGGCATGAGCGCCGAGGAGGCCAATGCCCGCCAATTCGGCACGTTCTCGGCGCGGTACGGCAACCTCTACTACACGCGCCAGTTCGTGCAGCTTTTCGACCGGGCCTACGGCAAGTTCGAGCCGGAGCTGAAGGCGTGGCTGCGCGACGACGGCCGCTACGTCGACCCGTTCCGTCCCACGGTCGAGCCGGCGGGCTTCGCCAGCGAGGCCGAGGTTGTCGCGGCGCGCGACGCGCACCTCGCCGAGGTGCGCCGCCTGTTCGAGACGCTCGACGTGTTCGTGCTGACGCTCGGCCTCACCGAGGGCTGGCGCTGGCGGGCCGACGGCGCGGCGCTGCCGCTGGCTCCGGGCGTCGCGGGCGGCACCTTCGATCCGGACCTCTACGAGTGCGTCAACGCGGGCGCGGGTGAGGTTCTGGGCGACCTCAACGGCTTCCTCGACCGGCTCTGGAGCGTGAACCCGAAGGCGCGGGTGATCTTCACGGTCTCGCCGGTGCCGATGATCGCCACCTACATGGACCGGCACGTGATGGAGTCGAACAGCTACTCCAAGTCGGTGCTGCGGGTGGCGGCCGGCGAGGTGGTCGGCCGCGGCGACCCGCGGGCGGTCTACTTCCCCGCTTACGACATCGTCACGAGCAACGTGAATGCCGGGCGCTACTACAACGAGGACCAGCGCACCATCAACGACGCGGGCGTCCGCCACGTCATGCGCCTGTTCCTGGCGACCTTCGCCCGCGACCGGGTCTCGCCGGCGCCGACCCACGCCCCCGTCGACCTCGCGGCCGAGTTCGAGGGCAATGCCGGCGTGATCTGCGACGAAGAGGAGATCGAGCGCAGCGTGGCGTAGGCCCAGGGTTTGCCTCCGGCCGGCCCTTTCGGGCAAGCTCGGCCTTGCCCGGGGCGCCCCGCCCCTCCGGAGACGAATGCCTTGAGCCTGCCCCCGTCCCGCCGCGCCGACCACGACATCGATCCGGTCTTCGTGAAGCGGCACTCGCCCCGCGCCTTCACGGGCGAGGCCGTGCCCCAATCCGAGCTGATGCGGATGATCGAGGCGGCGCGCTGGTCGCCCTCCGCCTACAACTCGCAGCCCTGGCGGTTCCTCTACGCGATCCGGGACGACGCCAACTGGGAGACCTTCCTGGGCCTGCTGGTGCCCGGCAATCAGAAATGGGTGTCCGGCACCGGCGCGATCCTGTTCCTGGTCTCGAACGGGCTCATGAAGGTCGGCGACGAGCTGAAGCCGTCCTACAGCCACTCCTTCGACGCCGGCACCGCCTCGCTGGCCTTCCAGCTCCAGGCGATCCACCAGGGCTGGCACGCCCACGGCATGGTCGGCTTCGACCATGTCCGCGCCCCCGAGGTCCTGCGCCTGCCCGAGAACCACCGGATCGAGGCCGCCTTCGCGGTCGGCCGCAAGACGCCCGAGGCGGACCTCACCGAGGAGCAGCGGCCCCGCGAGACGCCGAACGGCCGCCGGCCGATCACGGACTTCACCATCGCGGGCGCGTTCCCGTCCGACGCGGGCTGAGGCGGGCTGGAACCGGGGCCTTCGACCAGGGATTGTGTCCGCATCGCACCGGCGTCGCCGGCCTGGGGCTCACCGCCACAGGCCTGGCAGGGAGAGCGGCGGAGCGCCGGGCCTGCACCGATCCGGTCCGCCCTGCGACGAATCGGGAGCTGGCTCATGAACCCGTCCGACCGCGCCCCGCGCGACGTTTTCCTCGATGACGGACCGTTCGACCACGTCTCGGGACTGCAGAGCGTGGCCGAGCGTCATGGCGTCAGCCTCGATGCCGTGCGCCATCTCGTGCAGGCGCTGGAGCGCGGCCACGGCACGATGGCACAGTTCGACCATCCGGATCTCGGGGGGATGGGCCAGTGGTTCGCCGGCGGCATGGTGATGGTCGGCCGGATGTTCGACGATGCCCTGAAGGCGCGGGTCGGTGCGCTCTGCACCGAGCTGGCCGGCTCCCTGCCGGCGGGCGGTTTCTCGGACGCCGCGCCCGCGGCGCGGCGCGGCGGCGGCGAGTGGTGGCCGGCCGGTCTGGGATCGCCGGCCAGCACCGGCGCGCAGGACGGGATGCGCTACGCCTATTTTCCGGAGCGTCGGCGGCTCGCCGTCGAGTCGGGCTCGGGCATCGCCCTCTACGATACCGGCGATCACCGCATCACCGGCGTGTCGCAGGCGAACGGCAACCTCGGTTTCACCGGGCCGGCCGGCGCCGTTGCCCTCGACAGGCTGCGCCGGATCGAGGCGGAGGTCGCCGCCCCGCGGCAGGTGGATCCGCAGCAGGTGGATCCGCGCCAAGCCGACCCGGCGGAGATCCGAGCCTTCACCGGCGCCGCGGCGCCGGACCGGTCGTCTCCGGGCGACGTGCTCGCGACGCTCGAGCGGCTGGCCGATCTGCACGCACGCGGCGTGCTCACCGACCGGGAGTTCTCGGACAAGAAGGCGGAGCTGCTGGCTCGGCTTTAGCGGACGGTCAGGTCATCCATYGGCCGGGGTCCGACGCAGGCATGCGGTCGGCCGGCGATGGCGCCCGTTCCCGTCTCGCCTTGGGGCGTATGATCCTGACCAGTCGGGATATGCCCCTCCGGCCGCAGCCCATGCCGGTGCCGCCGATCCCGGGGGGAACCGGACCGGACGTCAGGCGATGCCGGCGCGCAGCAGGTCGTGGACGTGCACGATGCCGACCGGCCGGCCGTCCGTGACCGCAAAGACCGCCGTGATCAGCCGGCGATTCATCAGTTCCAGCGCGGCCTGGGCGAGCTTGTGCGGCTCGACGGTGATCGGGTCGCGGGTCATGACCGTCGAGACCGGCGTGTCGAGGATCGCCGGGCCCATGTGACGGCGCAGGTCGCCGTCCGTGACGATGCCGACCAGCCGTCCGGCCCCGTCGGTGACGCCGACGCAGCCGTAGCGCCGCGCCGCGATCTCGATCAGCACCTCGGACATCAGTGCGGTCTCATGCACCAGCGGCATGTCCTGGGGGCCGTGCATCACCTGCTGCACGGTCTTGAGGCGGGCCGCCAGGGTGCCGCCGGGATGCAGGGTGTGGAAGCGCGCCGAGGTGAAGCCGCGCCGCTCCAGCAGGGCGACCGCCAGGGCATCGCCCAGCGCCAGCTGGATCAGACTGGAGGAGGTCGGTGCGAGGTCGTGCGGGCAGGCCTCCCGCACCCGCGGCAGTTCGAGAAGCACGTCGGCGGCCTTGCCCAGCGTGCTCTCGCCGTTGCGGGTGATGGCGACGAGCGGAATCGAGAAGCGGCGGCTGAAGCCCACGAGATCGGACAGTTCCGCGGTCTCCCCGGACCACGACAACGCGATGATCACGTCGTCCCGGGCGATCATCCCGAGATCGCCGTGGCTCGCCTCGGTGGGGTGGACGAAGAAGGCGTGGGTGCCGGTGGAGGCCAGCGTCGCGGCGATCTTGCGCCCGATATGCCCGCTCTTGCCGATGCCGCTGACGATGACCCGGCCCTTGCTCTGCAGGATCGTCTGCACCGCCTCCTCGAAGGCCACGCCGAGCCGCCCCTGGAACGCCGCACCCGTCTCCTGCAGGGCCGCGATGCCCAGCTGGAGGCTGCGCATTCCGAGGTCGCGGGTGGTGGCGAGGTGCGCGGACGGCGCTTCGAAGGGGTCGTCGCGGCGGTCGTCGCGCAGGGCGCTGGAGGCGGGAGCGTTCATCGTATCCGTTCTGGACCCGTCCGGCCGGGTCCGCGGGCCCGAGGGGCCGGCGGTGCGAAGCGTGTGCGGTGACGCTAGGCAGTCGTCGTGGTTGAAATGTGACGCGGGGACGACGCAGCGCCGCAGCCCGGTTGAAGCCCCGTGCCGGCGGGTCCATGCTGCGGCAGCGCCATCCCGCCACGCGGGCCGAAGGAGGGCACAAGCCCCATGACCATCCGCTTCCCCGATCCCGACCCCGCGATCCTCGCCCGCCGCGACGCGATCCTGGCGGGCCTCGCGCCCCTGGTGGCGCCGGAGGCCCTGGTGGTGAGCGAGGACGAGCGCCGGGCCTTCGAGACCGACGGGCTGACCGCCTACCGGCAGATGCCGCTGGCCGTGGTGCTGCCGTCCACGACGGAAGAAGTCGCCGCCGTGATGGCCTATTGCCACGCCAACAACGTGCGGGTCGTGCCCCGCGGGGCCGGCACCTCGCTGGCGGGCGGGGCCATCGCGCAGGCCGACGCGATCATCCTGGGCGTCGGCAAGATGACCAAGGTCCTCGACCTCGACTTCGCCAACCGCACCGCCCGGGTGCAGAGCGGTATCACCAACCTGGCGATCTCCGGCGCGGTCAGCCACGAGGGCTTCTTCTACGCCCCCGACCCGTCGAGCCAGCTCGCCTGCACCATCGCGGGCAACATTGCGATGAATTCCGGCGGCGCCCACTGCCTCAAATACGGCGTGACCACCAACAACCTGCTGGGCGTCACCCTGGTGCTCAACGACGGCACCGTCGTGGAGATCGGTGGCCCGCACCTCGACAGCGGCGGCTACGACCTGCTCGGCCTCGTCTGCGGCTCGGAGGGGCAGCTCGGGATCGTCACCGAGGCCACCGTGCGGATCCTGCGCGCGGCGGAAGGGGCGCGGCCGGTCCTCGTGGGCTTCTCGAAGGTCGAGGATGCCGGCGACTGCGTGGCGGCGATCATCGCGGCCGGCATCATCCCGGTGGCGATCGAGTACATGGACCGGGAGGCGATCCTCATCACCGAGGATTTCGCCCAGGCCGGCTATCCCCGCGACGCCGAGGCGATGCTGATCATCGAGGTCGAGGGCTCGGACACCGAGTGCGACGCGATGCTGGCGCGGATCGAGCGGATCGCGAAGGACTTCCGCCCGACCAGCGTGCGGGTCTCGCGCTCGGAGGCCGAATCCGCGGCGATCTGGAAGGGCCGCAAGTCGGCCTTCGGCGCCACCGGCCGGATCTCCGACTACATCTGCATGGACGGCACGATTCCCACCGGCCAGCTCGGGCCGGTGCTGGAACGGATCGGCGCGATCTGCGCCGAGAAAGGGTTGCGGGTCGCCAACGTGTTCCACGCGGGCGACGGCAACCTGCACCCGCTGATCCTGTTCGACATCAACCGGCCCGGCGAGTTGCAGAAGGCCGAGGCCGCCGGCGACGAGATCCTGAAACTCTGCGTCGCGGTCGGCGGCTGCCTCACCGGCGAGCACGGGGTCGGTATCGAGAAGCGCGACCTGATGCGCTTCCAGTACGATCAGGTCGATCTCGAGCAGCAGATGCGGGTCAAGGCGGTGTTCGATCCCGACTGGATGCTGAACCCCGCCAAGGTCTTTCCGCTGGACGGGCGGCTCGCAGCCTGATCAGGGCCGCCTTGGCCTGAACCGGGTCCCGGTTCCGACCGCGGCGTCCCGGACGATCAGGCAGCCTCGACCTTGCGGCTCGCGCCGCGGCCCTTGCCGGCGGTGGCCCCGCCCTTGCGGCGGCCCTGCGCGGGGCCGGATGCTTCTTCGGCGTGCTCGGACTCGTCCTTGTCGGCGGACTGGGCGCGTCCGGGCTGGCCGAGCCCCAGGCTCTTGGCGAGGGCCGAGCGTTGCGCCGAGTAATTCGCCGAGGTGGTCGGGTAATCGGTCGGCAGACCGTAGCGCTCGCGGTAGCTCTGCGGATCAAGCCCGTGCTTGGTCAGGTGACGCTTGAGCGTCTTGTACGGCTTGCCGTCGATGAAGCTGACCAGTCCGTCGGGACGAATCGACTTGCGGATCTGCGCGGGCGTCGGCCGCTCGACGCTCTCGGCGGTCGCGGCGGCGGGGCCGGATCCGATCGTGTTGAGCGCCTCGTGGATGCTGGCGATCAGCGCCGGCAGATCGGCCGACGGCAGCGAGTTGTTGGAAACGTAGGCCGCGACGACGTCCACGGTCCGCTCGATGTAGTCCAATTGCGATGTCGGCGCAGCTTCTGACATTCTCACTTTCCTGGGCACAAAGCCTGTTGGGACCCTCACTTTTCGCGAGTTAAGATAGCGTCTGAAAAATGCAAGACGCTCCATACAATTATCTGTGATCTGTCGAAAGTCTAAGTCTGCAACACCCTGCGCAGCTTACAGGGTATGGTTGCATTGGCGGTACTTCGGGCACACTTCTGAGGCGTTTTGTCCCCGCCGGACCCGCGAATGCTAGTCGGATCCTGTGGCCGGGTTTTCGTTGCCGGCAGAGACCGTTACCCTCGGGTTCGGGTCCGATCCCGGACGGTGCCGCACCGTCGCCGTCCGACCGGGCCGGAACGACCGTCAATCGTCGCACCGTTGTGTGGACGCATGACGGCCGCCTGCGTCATTTTCGCCCGCCGGTCTGGGCCTCAGACGAACGTCTTGCGCGGGTCGAAGGCGTCGCGCACCGCCTCGCCGGCGAAGACGAGCAGGCTCAACATCACGGCGATGACTAGGAAGCCTGTCAATCCGAGCCACGGGGCCGTCAGATTGTCCTTCCCCTGTGCCAGGAGCTCGCCGAGTGACGGCGACCCCGGCGGCAGCCCGAATCCCAGGAAGTCCAGCGATGTGAGGGTGGTGATCGAGCCGTTGAGGATGAACGGTAGGAAGGTCAGCGTCGCCACCATGGCGTTCGGCAGCAGATGGACCGTCATGATCCGGATGTTCGACAGGCCCAGCGCCCGCGCGGCCCGGACGTATTCGAAGTTGCGCGCCCGCAGGAACTCGGCGCGCACGACGCTGACCAGCGACACCCAGGAGAACAACAGCATGATCCCGAGCAGCACGAAGAAGCCCGGGGCGATGAAGGCCGAGATGATGATGATCAGGTAGAGGGTCGGGATTCCGCCCCAGACCTCGATGAAGCGTTGGAAGGCAAGATCGACCCAGCCGCCGAAATAGCCTTGCACGGCCCCGGCCACCACGCCGATCGCCGAGGAGATGGCCGCCAGGATCAGGCCGAACAGCACCGAGATGCGGAAGCCGTAGATCACCCGCGCGAGCACGTCCCGCGTGGTGTTGTCGGTGCCGAGCCAGTGCCAGGGGATGTCCGCGCAGGTCGTCCCGCCGAGTTTCTCCGCCACGGGCCGGCACTGCGCGTCCGTGAGCATCCAAGTCGGCGGCGACGGCGAGGGCGTCGGCAGATCCTCGTTGATCGTGTCGTACGAAAACGGGATCGGCGGCCACAGCGCCCAGCCGTTCGCCGCGATCTCCTTGCGGATCTCGGAGGACCGGTAATCGGTCGTGGCGAGAAATCCGCCGAACTTCTCCTCGGGATAGTCGACCAGCACCGGGACGAGCCACTCGCCCTTGTAGGACAGCAGGATCGGGCGGTCGTTGGCGATGAATTCCGCGAACAGGCTCGCGACGAACAGGACCGCGAAGATCAGGAACGACCCGTAGCCGAGCCGGTTGCGGCGAAAATTGTCGACGCGGCGCCGGTTGAGCGGCGACAGGCGCAGACGTCGGCCGGCGGCCTCGGTCGGGACCGGGGGCGGTGCGCCCTCGTCCGGGCGCAGGACCAGCGGCTGGGCGCCGGGCATCGGCGCCGGCACGACCTCGCCGCCACCGGGACGGGTGACTTCGTTCATCCGTGCTGCCTCCCGCACCACGCCGCGCGCGATCCCACCGCCGGGGGACCCGGCCGGGCGGGCGCTGAACCGCCTGCGGAGCGGATGCCGGACGCGCTCAGCCGTCGAGCCGGGTCGCGGTGCCGTCGATCTCGGTGGGACGCACGTCGCCGCTGCGCTCCATCCAGCGGCGCAGCAGGCGGACGTTGCGGCGGTTGGCCTTGAAGGCGGCATCGAACAGGTCGCCCGCCAGCGGCACTGCGCCGATCAGCCCGTCGAAGGCGACGTTCAGCCCCATCCGGGCGAGCATCCAGCGCGGCGCCCCGAGGCGCTTGGCCTCGTAGACGATGAAGGACGAGATCACCATGCCGGCCACGTCGCCGATCACCGGCACGAGGCCGATCAGCGCGTCGAACCCGACCCGCCGGTTGAGGCCCGGGATGACGAAGGCCGTGTCCATCAGGTGAGCCAGCGTCTCGAGCCGGGCGAGGCTCGCCTCGCGGCCGAGATCCGCCGACAGGAAGGCGGGCCGGGGGCCGGAGCGGGTCTCGCCGCCGGACAAGGTCTCGGCACGGGCGAAGCGCCCGGCCTGGGCAGCCTGGGTGAAGTCCATGGTCGGGATCCGTGGGGAAGCCATCGTGCCCAACGATGTGGCCCCCCGGTCGGATCCCCGCAAGGACGGCGCCCCCGCGGCTCACGCCGCCCTCCCGGCGAGGCCGCGCATGCGGTCGAGAGCCGCATCCAGGGTGGCGTCCTCCTTGGCGAAGCACAGCCGGACGATATTGCGCACCGCGGCATCCGGGTAGAAGGCGCTCACGGGAATCGCCGCGACGCCGTGCCGGGTGACAAGCGCCTCGCAGAACGCCGCATCGTCGGCGTAGCCGAGGTCCGCGATGTCGATGTTGAGGAACCACGTGGCCTGGGCCGGCAGCACGGTGAAGCCGAGGTCGCGCAGGCCGCCGGCCAGCCGGTCGCGGGAGCGGGCGTAGCCGGCCCGCATCGTCTCGAACCACGGGACCGGCTTCCCGAGGCCGTAGGCCACCGCCTCCTGGAGGTTCGGGGGCGTGGTGAAGGTGAGGAACTGGTGCGCCTTGGCGAGCCCGCGCATCAGCCGGGCATCGGCCATGACGAACCCGACCTTCCAACCGGTGAGGGAGAAGATCTTGCCCGCCGAGCCGATCTTCACGGTCCGCTCCCGCATCCCGGGCAGCGCCATCAGCGGCCGGTGGCGGGCACCGTCGAACACCACGTGTTCCCATACCTCGTCGCAGAGGGCGGTCACGTCGAAGCGTCGGCAGTAGCGGGCGAGCAGGTCGAGGTCGTCGGGCGCGAACAGCGTCGCGCTCGGATTGAGGGGATTGTTCAGCACCACGACCCGGGTGCGCGCCCCGAACGCCTCCGCCAGGGCCGCCTCGTCGAGGCGGAAGGCCGGAGGCTGCAGGGCCACGATCCGCGGCACGCCGCCGGCACGCCGGACGAGGGGCAGGTACGCGTCGTACATGGGCGCGAACAGCACGACCTCGTCGCCGGGCTCGATCAGCGCCAGGAGCGCCCCGGCCAGCGCCTCGGTGGCCCCGGAGGTCACCATCACCTCGGTCTCGGGATCGAGGTCGAGACCCTGGTGCGCGGCGTAATGGGCGGCGACCGCCTCCCGCAGGGCCGGCAGCCCCATCATCGGCGGATACTGGTTCCAGCCCTCGCGGAGCGCCCGGGCTCCGTGCGCGCGGACATCCTCGGGGCCCGGATCGTCGGGGAAGCCCTGGCCGAGGTTGATCGCGCCGTGGACGCGCGCGAGCCGCGACATGGTTTCGAACACCGTCGTCGGGAGCGCGGCGAAGAGGGGATTCATGCGGCGCGGAACGCGATGCCGGACATCGGTGGGCTCGATCCGAAGGGGATTTGCGGGCGGGATTTGCGGGCAGGACCTGTTGACGGAACTCGGCTCCGCCGCGGCCTCTACCATGGGTGCCGCACGTTGCGGAATGTGCGCGCTCGCACAGACCCCGATTCCAGCTCGCACCGATCGACTGACGAATGTTGACATTCATCACTCGTACCGTACGTTGCGGTCACGGCCGGAGCGGCGCAACCGCCGGCGGGGCTTCGCCCCCTCGCCCCGTCAGCGGGGTGCCGCTCCGGTCCTCACGAAGGGCCATCGACTTGCGGGTCGGTGGCCCTTTCGGCATGTCCGGGGGCGTCCGCTCCGATCGCCGGACCGGCACCGGAACCCGACGATGCGGTCCCCCTCGCACGCCCTCCTCGTCTGCCTGGCCCTGGCTCTGCTGATCGGCGGCCTCGGGATCGGCCTGCGCCGCGCCGTGGCGGTCAGGCCCGTGGACGCGGCCTTCCATGCGGTGCTGCGGGCCTACGCGGCGCCGGATCCATCCGGCGGAAGCCAGCAACACGAGTGAAACCTCGTCGCCCTAGTGACGGCGCATTGAACGGGCACCTCTGGACCCGCACGGCGACGCGGTTCGGTGAACATGTCGCCGCGGCAGGGAGCCGTTCGGAGCCCGGACAACGTTATGGGCTTACGCTCCCGCCCGCGGGATCGGAATCGTCGACCCGGACGGGAGGGCCGCTCCAACGCGGCTCTCCGGGGTGCGGCAGGATGCGACGCCGCGGAGGCCGGAATGGGGGCTTGGACAGCGAGGGATAGGGTGCCGACGGTCGCGCAGGCGGCCGGCCTGTGCTCTAGTCAGGCATGAACGAGAGTTCTCCGATCCGGACCGACACGGCCCGGGCCTATCAGCCCGGTGAGGCGCCCGTGCGCGACGTCCGGAGGCGGCGGTTCCGGCCGATCCGCTGGCTCGTGATCCTGGTGCTGCTCGCCGGCGCCGGTGCGATCGGCCATCGCTGGTACGAGGCGCGCACCGACAAGGGCGCGGAGCCCGCCACCGCTCAACGGACCGGCGGCCGCGGCGGCCGGCACGGCGGCGCCGACATGCCGCAGGCGGTGGGCATCGCGGCGGTCACGACCGGCGACATGCCGGTGGTGCTCCAGGGCCTCGGCACGGTGACGCCGCTGGCCACCGTGACGGTGAAGTCGCAGATCAGCGGCTACCTCACCCAGGTGAAGTTCCGCGAGGGCCAGACCGTGAAGGCGGGCGACGAACTCGCGCAGATCGATTCACGGCCCTACGAGGCGCTGCTCGCCCAGTACCAGGGCCAGCTCGCCCGCGACCAGGCGCTGCTCCAGAACTCCAAGCTCGACCTGCAGCGCTATCAGACCCTGAACCGGCAGGACTCGATCTCGAAGCAGAACGTCGACACGCAAGGCGCCCTGGTGAAGCAGAACGAGGGCACGGTCGCGGCCGACCAGGCACTCGTCGACCAGCAGAAGCTCAACATCGCCTACACCCACATCACGTCGCCGGTGGACGGCCGGGTGGGCCTGCGGCAGGTCGACCAGGGCAACTACATCTCGGCCGCCTCCACGGCGATCGTGGTGGTGACCCAGCTGCACCCGATCTCGGTGATCTTCACCCTGCCGGAGGACGACGTCGCGCGGGTGATGCGGCAGGTGCGGGCGGGCGCCAAGCTCACCGTGCGGGCCTATGACCGCGGCGACGCCCACGAGATCGCCACCGGGCGGCTCGACACAGTCGACAACCAGATCGACACGACCACCGGCACGGTGAAGCTGCGCGCGCTGTTCGACAATTCCGACGAGGAGCTGTTCCCGAACCAGTTCGTCAACGCCAAGCTGACCGTCGACACGGTGCGGGGCGCGACCCTGGTGCCGAATTCCAGCCTGCTCCAGGGCACGCCCGGCACCTACGTCTACCTGATGGACGGGGACAGCAAGGTCACGGTCCGGCCGATCAAGACCGGCGAGACCGACGGGACCACCACCGTGGTGGTCTCCGGCCTGAACCCCGGCGACCGTGTCGTCACCGACGGCACCGACCGGCTGAAGGACGGCGCGCCGGTGCGGATCACCGAGGGCGCGCAAGCGGCCGCGGGCGACGGCAAGGCCGCGGCGGCGAAAACGGACGGCAGGACGGACGGCAAGACTGAGGTGAAGCCCGGCACGTCGGCCGGCGGCGCCGGGGATGCGCAGGGCGCAGCGGAGGGCGGTCGTCGGCACCGGCGCCGTCAGGCGCAGTGAGCGGGGCAGCGCGCAGGACGCGCGGCCTCACCGCCCCTGTTCGCGGGAATCCTTCGGGAGGCCGGTCCCAATCGCACCCTCATCCTGAGGTGCTGCGCAGCAGCCTCGAAGGAAGGCTCCAGGGATCGCAGCGCTGTCTGGAGGGCTCCTTCGAGGCCTCCGCTCCGCTTCGGCGCCTCAGGATGAGGGCGAGCCCGGGAGACCCGTCCCTCGCGATCCCGAGGCCCGGACGTGTCACCCTCCCCGGCCCGGGGATGGATAGCGGGCGCCGGCGATGAACCCGTCCCGCCTGTTCATCCTCCGCCCGGTGGCCACGACGCTGCTGATGCTGGCGATCCTGATCGTCGGCGGCGTGTCGTACCTGAACCTGCCGGTCTCGGCGCTGCCGGCCGTCGACTACCCGACCATCCAGGTCCAGACCTTTTATCCGGGCGCCAGCCCCGAGGTGATGACCTCCTCGGTCACGGCGCCCCTGGAGCGGCAGTTCGGCCAGCTCGCCAACCTCAACCAGATGACCTCGCAGTCCTCCGCGGGCGCCTCGGTCATCACCCTGCAGTTCAGCCTGGACCTGTCCCTCGACATCGCCGAGCAGCAGGTCCAGGCGGCGATCAATGCCGCCGGCAACCTGCTGCCCTCGGATCTGCCGGCGCCACCGGTCTACGCCAAGGTCAACCCGGCCGACGCGCCGGTCCTGACGCTGGCGCTGACCTCCAAGACCCTGCCGCTCACCCAGGTCCGGGACCTCGCCGAGTCGCGCCTGGCCCAGAAGATCAGCCAGGTGGCGGGCGTCGGCCTCGTGAGCATCTCGGGCGGGCAGCGCCCATCCGTGCGGGTGCGGTTCAACGCGCGGGCGCTCGCCGCCTACGGCCTCAACATCGACGACCTGCGCACCACGATCACCAACCTCAACGTCAACACGCCGAAAGGCACGATCGACGGGCCGACGCAGTCCTACGCGATCAACGCCAACGACCAGATCCGCGACCCGAAGGCCTACAACTCCGCGATCATCGCCTACCGCAACGGCGCCCCGGTGATGCTCTCGGAGGTGGCCGACGTGGTCGAGGGGCCCGAGAACACCAAGCTCGGCGCCTGGGCCGACGCGACGCCGGCCGTGATCCTCAACATCCAGCGCCAGCCGGGCGCCAACGTCATCGCCACGGTCGACAAGATCAAGTCGCTGCTGCCGCAGCTCCAGGCGAGCCTGCCGGCCGCCGTGGCGGTGGCGCCGCTCACCGACCGGACCACCACGATCCGCGCCTCCGTGGAGGACGTGCAGTTCGAGCTCGGCCTCGCCATCGCCCTGGTGGTGCTGGTGATCTTCTTGTTCCTGCGCAGCCTGTCGGCGACCCTGATCCCGAGCCTGTCGGTGCCCCTGTCGCTGGTCGGCGCCCTGTCGGTGATGGACCTCTACGGCTTCTCCCTCGACAACCTGTCGCTGATGGCGCTCACCATCGCCACCGGCTTCGTGGTCGACGACGCCATCGTGGTGATCGAGAACATCGCCCGCCACGTGGAGGCCGGCGACTCGCCCCTGGAGGCGGCGCTCAAGGGCTCGCGCGAGATCGGCTTCACCATCATCTCGCTGACCGTCTCGCTGATCGCGGTGCTGATCCCGCTCCTGTTCATGGGCGACGTGGTCGGGCGGCTGTTCCACGAATTCGCCATCACCCTGGCGGCGACCATCATCATCTCGGCGGTGGTGTCGCTGACTTTGGTGCCGATGCTGTGCGCGCGGCTCCTGAAGCACGTGCCCGAGGCCGCGCCCCGCCGGCGGGAGGGCGCTCTGTCCCGCCTCGGCCGACGCGCCATCGACGGCACGATCGCGTCGTACGGGCGCTCCCTGCGGGTGGTCCTCGACCACCAGGGCCTGACGCTGCTGGTGGCTCTGGGCACGCTGGGACTCACCGTCTACCTGTTCGTGGTGATCCCCAAGGGCTTCTTCCCGGTGCAGGACACCGGCGTGATCCAGGGCATCACCCAGGCCGACCAGTCGGTCTCCTACGCGGCCATGGCCGAGCGCCAGCAGCGGATGGCCGAGATCGTCCTGAAGGATCCGGACGTGGCGAGCCTGTCCTCGTTCATCGGGGTCGACGGCCAGAACGTCACGCTGAATTCCGGCCGGATGCTGATCAACCTGAAACCCCAGGCGGCGCGCACGGCCTCCGCCAGCGCGATCATCCGGCGGATCTCGGCGGCCGCCGCCCATCAGCCCGGCATGCGGCTCTACATGCAGCCGGTCCAGGACCTGACCATCGACACCGCGGTCTCGGCGACCCAGTACCAGGTCATCCTCGAGAGCCCGAACATCGACGATTTCGAGACCTGGGTGCCGCGCTTCACCGAGGCGTTGGCGAAGTCGCCCGTGGTGGCCGACGTGGCGAGCGACCACCAGGGCCAGGGACTCGCCGCCTACGTGACCATCGACCGGCCCACCGCCGGCCGCTACGGCATCACCCCGGCCACGATCGACAACGCCCTCTACGACGCCTTCGGCCAGCGCATCATCTCGACGATCTTCACCCAGTCCAACCAGTACCGGGTGATCCTGGAGGCCGATCCGAAGCTGCACACGACCCTGCGCAGCCTTGACGCGATCTACCTGCCCTCGTCGACGGCGACCAACGGGCAGGTGCCGCTCTCCGCGGTGGCGCGGATCAGCGAGCGGCGGGCGCCGCTCCTGATCTCGCATCTCGGCCAGTTCCCGGCCACCACCGTGTCGTTCAACCTCGCCCCGGGCGCGGCCCTGGGCCAGGCCGTGGAGGCGATCGACGGGGTCAGGGCCGCGATCGGGCTGCCGCCCTCGTTCCGCGTGGTGCCGCAGGGCTCGGTCTTCGCCTTCCAGTCGGCGCTCGGCAACGAGCTGTTCCTGGTGCTCGCGGCGATCGTCACGGTCTACATCGTGCTGGGCGTGCTCTACGAGAGCTTCATCCACCCGATCACGATCCTCTCGACCCTGCCGTCGGCGGGGATCGGGGCGCTGCTCGGCCTGATGCTGTTCGGGTTGTCGCTCGACATCATCGCGGTGATCGGCATCGTGCTGCTGATCGGCATCGTGAAGAAGAACGCGATCATGATGATCGACTTCGCGCTCCAGGCGGAGCGCGAGGACGGGCTCGAGCCCCGCGAGGCGATCTTCCAGGCCTGCCTCCTGCGCTTCCGGCCGATCCTGATGACGACGCTGGCGGCGCTCTTCGCCGCGGTGCCGCTGATCCTCGGCACCGGCGTCGGCTCGGAGCTGCGCCAGCCGCTGGGCATCTGCATCGCCGGCGGCCTGATCGTCAGCCAAGTGCTGACCCTGTTCACGACGCCGGTGATTTATTTGGCTTTTGACCGGCTGGAGCGGCGGATTTCCGGGCGGCGCCCGGAGATTGAAGGCGGCGAGGTGTTGCCGTGACGGGGCGGGACGATCCCGCGGCTCTCCCTCCCCCCTCGGCGGGCTTGCGGTGTCAGCCGTCGCAGGCGGCCCTAAAGCTGCTGTCTGGAGCGCGGGTCCCCGCTCCCGTTCGGGAGAGGGACAGGGTGAGGGGTGTGCGGCATCCGGAGAAGTCGCGACGGCTCCGTACGTCGATGGCGTGCTCCATCCTGAACGTTCTCGCCCCTCACCCCAACCCTCTCTCGCACGGGAGAGGGGGCAGGTCGCGCTTTGCCACCGACACCGGTCACCGACCGATTGGGGCGAACACCCCTGCCGCGACGAAGGTCGGTGGCCCGACACCGTCTCTCACGCAGCTGGCGTCCTGGCCTGAAGCCGGGAGCCCCCACCCGTGAACATCTCCGAGCCGTTCATCCGGCGGCCGGTGGCGACCACGCTGCTCACGATCGGCGTGCTGCTCGCCGGGCTGTTCGCCTTCCTGAAGCTGCCGGTGGCGCCGCTGCCGCAGATCGACTTCCCGGTCATCCTCGTCCAGGCGCAGATGGCCGGGGCCTCGCCCGAGACCATGGCCACCACCGTGGCGGCGCCCCTCGAACGGCGGCTCGGCGCCATCGCGGACGTCAACGAGATGACGTCCACAAACGCGCTGGGCTCCACCCGGATCGTCCTGCTGTTCGGCCTGAATCGCGACATCGACGGCGCGGCCCGCGACGTGCAGGCCGCCATCAACGCCGCCCGCGCCGACCTGCCGACGGCCCTCCGGCAGAACCCGACCTACCGGAAGTTCAACCCCGCCGACACGCCGATCATCATCCTCGGCATGACCTCGGAGACGCTGACCCGCGGCCAGGTCTACGATTCCGCCGCCACCGTCGTGCAGCAGAAGCTCTCGCAGCTCCCCGGTGTCGGCAACGTCGATATCGGCGGCTCGTCCCTGCCGGCCGTGCGGGTCGAACTCGATCCGACGGCCCTGTTCAACTACGGCATCGGCCTGGAGGGCATCCGGGCGGCGCTCGCCTCCGCCAACGCCAACTCGCCCAAGGGCGAGATCGATGCCGGGGACCGCCGTTACCAGCTCTACGCCAACGACCAGGGCCGCAAGGCCGCCGATTACCGCGACATCATCGTGGCCTACCGCAACGGCGCGGCGGTGAAGCTCACCGATGTCGGCCAGGTGCTCGACGGCGTCGAGGACAAGCGCAACCTCGGCATCGTCAACGGCAAGTCCGGCGTGCTGCTGTTCGTCTACAAGCAGCCCGGCGCCAACGTGGTCGAGACCATCAACGCCGTGAAGGAGGCCCTGCCGCAGATCACCGCGGCGCTCCCCGGCGGCATCGACATCAAGCTCACCGGCGACCGCAGCGCCACGATCCGCGCCTCGCTCTCGGCCACCGAGGAGACGCTGCTGGTGGCGGTCGGCCTCGTCATCCTGGTGGTGTTCGGGTTTCTGCGCTCCTGGCGGGCCACCCTGGTTCCGGCGGTCGCCGTGCCGATCTCGATCATCGGCACCTTCTCGGCGATGTACCTGCTCGGCTACTCGCTCAACATCCTGTCGCTCACCGCCCTGATCATCGGCACCGGCTTCGTCGTCGACGACGCCATCGTGGTGCTGGAGAACGTCCAGCGGCACATCGAGGAGGGCAAGCCCCGGCTCCAGGCGGCGCTGATCGGCGCCCGGGAGGTCGGCTTCACGGTGATCTCGATGAGCCTGTCGCTCATCGCGGTATTCCTGCCGATCCTGTTGATGGGCGGCCTCGTCGGTCGGATCTTCCAGGAATTCTCCGTCACCCTGTCCCTGTCGATCCTGATTTCCTTGGTGTTGTCGCTCACCACGACCCCCATGATGTGTGCCCGGTTGCTCCGGGCCGAGGGGCACGGCCCGAACGGCGAACCCCCGGCGGGGCGGCGACCGAACTGGCTGATCCGGATCCTGGAGGGCGGCTTCACCTGGCTGCTCGGCGCCTACGCGCGGACGCTCGCGGTGGCGCTCGCGCATCCCCGCCTCGTCCTGCTGAGCCTGCTCGCCACGGTGGGTCTCAACGTCTACCTCTACGTGATCGTCCCGAAGGGCTTCTTCCCCGAGCAGGATACCGGGCAGATGATGGGCGGCATCCAGGCCGACCAGCGCATCTCGTTCCAGTCGATGGAGAAGAAGCTCAAGCAGGCGACCGCGATCGTCGGCGCGGACCCGGCGGTGGAAAGCGTCGTCGGCTTCACGGGCGGCCGCGGCACTAACTCGGCCAATGTGTTCGTCGGCTTGAAGCCCCTCAACGAGCGGGCGCCGATCTCGGCCGTGATGGCGCGGCTGCGGCCGAAGCTCGCGCAGGTCGCGGGCGCGCGGCTCTACGTCTTCCCGCGCCAGGACCTGCAGATGGGCGGGCGCCAGAGCTTCGCCCAGTACCAGTACACCCTCCAGGGGGATACCGCCGAGGAGCTGTTCGCCGCCGCCCCGAAGCTGGTGGCCGCCCTCCAGAAGGATCCCACCTTCGCGGACGTGACGTCCGACCAGCAGGAAGGCGGGCTGGAGAGCCGGGTCGTGATCGACCGGGCGACCGCGTTCCGCTACGGCATCACGCCGAACAAGATCGACAACACCCTCTATGACGCCTTCGGCCAGCGCCAGGTCTCGACGATCTACAATCCGCTGAACCAGTACCACGTCGTGATGGAGATCGCGCCGCGCTACCTGGAGACGCCGGAGACGCTCAAGCAGATCTACGTCTCGACCTCGGGCGGCAACGCGCCGGGTGCGGCCACCACCAACGCGGTGGCCGGCACGGTGGCGG